>CAIYUD010000161.1 GCA_903929325.1 uncultured Opitutia bacterium
CAATCCCTCTCTCTCCGCCAACCTTGGGCAGACTAAAGACTAAGGCTTAAAGACTAAAGTCCGGGAGCCTACGGTTGTAATGCTCTTTAGTCTTTCGTCCTTAGCCTTTAGTCTCCTCGGGCTTCCTTTTAAGCGGAAACATCTGGCTCAATTGGGGGTTTAAGTAAGATAGCAACCATGCGTATTCCCGCAGTCATTATTCTCCTAGGCACCGCGACGTCTTACGGCGCGATTGATTTGAGCAACCTTGCGGAAAACTCTCCTTTTGGCGCGGGCGTAACTTCAAGTGGCACGCCTACCGAAAACACGGGATTGGAATTGCGCGGTATGTACGTTGATCAGGGTAAAACTTATTTCAGTATCTACAATGCTGCCACCAAGCAGAGCACTTGGGTTGTGCAAGGTGAAGCTGCCTCCAAAGCCACCGAAGGCTTGAGCGTGAAATCTTTTGATTCAATGAATTCAGTCGCGACGGTTGATGCGGGCGGAAAATCGATGCAGGTCTCCATGAAGCAGGCGTCGGTCTCTAAATACGAAGCTCCACCTCAAGCCCAACCGGCAGCCCTTACCGGAGGCGAACCCGTTCCGCCTGCAGGCGCTGGCCAAGTGCAGACACCTTGGGGCAACTTCACACCTGAACAGATTGCTGCCTTTAGAGCTGAGCGCGAGAAGCGCTGGGCCGAACGTATGCAACAGCAGGGCGGCGCGGCTGGGGAAATTCCCGCTGAGCCTACGGCAGGCGGACGTGAACGCGGTGGACGTGACCGTGGAAGTCGTGGTGGCGATCCAGCAGCTGCGACGACTGGAGGCGGCAAAGGTGCTGCACCGGGCGGCACAGGCGGCGGACGCGGTCGCTGAGTCTCGCCAAACCTCGTCTAATCGTCCCATACTGTCTTTATGAAATCTCACTCCACTTCTGTTCGTCGCGGTTTCACGCTTGTCGAAATCTTACTCGCACTGGCAATCGTCGGCATGCTCGTCGGCCTCGCAGTTGCAAAAATCGACGGTATTTTTGGTTCGAGCCAAGAGCAGATTGCCCAGCTATTTGTCAATGACTCCATGAAGACAGCGATGATGCGCTACCGCATGGACCTAGGCGATTATCCCTCGTCCGAAGAAGGCCTGAAGGCACTCATTGTCGCTCCCGAAGAAAAAGTTGATCGCTGGAAAGGTCCTTATATCGACGCCAAGGGCAGCGCATTACCAAGAGATCCCTGGGGCGAGACTTATCAATACCGATGCCCAGGGACACATAACGCCAGCAGCTACGACCTATTTTCGAAGGGCAAAGATAAAGCAGCGGATTCAGCCGACGATATCGGCAACTGGTGAACAGAAGGGTGCGAGCGCAACTTCAGCGGGGGTTCACCCTCGTCGAAGTTCTCTTGGTGCTTGGATTAATGGCACTCCTCTCTGGAGTTCTCATCCTAGGCTCATCGAACCTCATAGGCACAGGCGCCAAAGATGATCCTGAAGAAGCCTTGCTCGCAGTCTTGCAAAAAGTCCGGCGCGAATCGGTCGAACGCAATCAGCCTATCGAAGTTCAAATCTACGAAACAGGAACCGTTCTCACATGGGGCGAGGGCGCCGAGCAAACTTTGACTCTACCAATATCCGAAACGGTTCAGGCCAAACTGCTCGCTGCGGAATCACTGGGGGCAGTTTTAGTTGGAGGAGAGGCCGAGGAAAAACTTTTGGAACATTTTACAGTTTATCCCGACGGCACCTGCGATCTTTTCCGACTCGACGTCCGGCGCAAAGGCGCACGCCGAGTGTTTGCGATTGACCCAATGACCTGCGCTCCGCTCCCAGGCACAGATATCCAATGAAGCGCCGCGGCTTCACCCTCGTTGAAGTATTGGTAAGCCTAGCCATCTTTGGCCTGGCAGCCGTTGCCCTTGCTTCGGCCTACACCAACGTCCTCTTGGCACGCCAAGCCATGCGCCGGCTAGATATTGAAGACGATGGTTTCACCCGCTCACGCGCTGCTCTCTTAGAAACGGTTGGATTAGAAGATGCCAAACAGGGTGGCGAAATCGATTTACCGAATGATCAAAGTGCCACGTGGCGCTGTGACATTGAACCAACATCTGTCAGCGATCTCTTTTCGGTCACACTCGAGGTTGAGACAACTTCAGCTACGAGTGCAGACAATGGCATCAAACGGGCGGAAACCTTTTACCTTTTAAGACCAAGTTGGTCTTTAAGTTCTGACCGAGCTAAACTTTTAGCAGCCGCACGCGAACGCCTGCGCAAAGGACGACCCTTCGAAGGCACATCAACGGCGGATCAACAAGGCGGCGGCTCTTCAACGAGTAGCGGCACCAGCGGTGGTAAAGGTGGCGGCAAAGGTGATACGGGTGGAGGAAAGGGCGGCAACGGTGGTGGCCAAGGTGGCGGCAACAATGGTGGTGGCCAGGGTGGCGGTCGCGGAGATGGCCAAGGCGGCGGTAAAGGCGGAGGAGGCAAAGGTCCCGGCGGAGGCCAAGGTGGTGGTCAGGGTGGCGGCCAAGGCGGCGGCGGACAGCCACGCCCCGGTGGAAATAATAACGGCGGCGGTAACGCTGGCGGCGGAGGAGGCGCCCCTCGTCCTCAATGAACTTAATCCATAAAACCCGCCGTGCGTTCTCACTGGTTGAGATGCTGCTCGCACTGGCAATTCTCGCGGCGCTGTTGGCGGCGATGAATACATTTCTTTTTTCGATGTCCGAGCTGTGGGGCAAAGGGCGCGATGCCCGGTTGTTCGACCAACATGTCAGGGCTTCAACGAAACAGGTTCGCACTATACTTGAACAAGCGGTCTTTGGCCCTGGCGGCACTGCACCTAAAATTACGGAGATCCAACTTGCCAATGGAGCGCGTGAGCCACGCCTAACATTTACACTGCCCGCTGGCGGAAAATTTACTGCTTGGCCTGAAGGCCCTTTGCCAGACGTCGACTTCTCGCTCGGCTTTGAAGAGGCCTTCGGCCTTGTACTCACCTGGCGTTCACGCACGGAGCTCGAACGCGATGCGGCTGACTGGCACACAACAACGCTTTCGCCTTTCGCTGACAGTATTCGCTACAGCTATTATGATGCTGATTTACATAAGTGGCACACGGAAGATCAGCCCGCCAAAGAGTCCGATGGCGCCACGTATCTTCAACCCGCTCGCATCGAATTAACATTTTCGCGCGGGAAACTAAAAAAGGTTACGCAAATTGAACTGCCGTTGCGACGGGAAGGGGCGACCCAGCCATGAAACAACGTCGCGGATCTGTCGTTATTGTCGTACTGGTTCTCATCGCACTGGGCTCCATGCTCATGCTTCGGCTGATAGATGATAACTCACTCGAACTTGCCCTCGCCTCTCGCGAAAGTGATCGCCAGCGCCTGCGCTCTGAAGCCTGGTCGGAAGCGGAACTTCTCGTGGCAACCCTCGCCGAGATTCGCCAAATAGACAGCAGTCGCATGCACGTGCCCCAACAGGGCTGGGGCGATCCACACAGTTATGCGGGGATTGGGGTGCGCCCTGGCCTGACCGTCACTTACACGTTCGAAGATGAGAGTGCTAAATTATCGCTCCCAAACCTCTCACTACTCGATCTAACCAATTTATTCGAAGCACTTGGCTTAACGCTCCGGGACGCTCAAACGGTGAGCGATGCACTCTTCACATGGATGAAGCCAGCGCATGAAGCCCAAGACGAACAAGCCAGCTCTTTAGCCTATGAACGCGCTGGGCTTTCTTTCCACCAACCCGAGCGCTCGCTCCGGTCATTTGAAGAGCTGCGTTCAATTGGTGTCGTCCGTAATTTCTTCTTCGACGAGGACTCTAAGCCGAAACAGCTCTTTGAAGACTTCAAGCGCTGCGTTTCGCTTTATCAATTCACGGCGACCAACGTTAACACCTGCGACCCTTTGGTGCTTAAGTCCAAGGGCTTTGATGATCGGCAAATTGAACTGACCCTCGCCTTCCGGACTGACCCCAGTCGTCGTCCTTCAATGTCCGCGCCTTACTTTCGCAGCATGACAGAGTACCGCAGTCTTGTAGCGGGAGCGACCAACACCACAGGGCTTGGTACGCTCTGCCGACTTTTGCGCGCGCATATTACCTTGCGCGAAGGACGGGCAACGCACGAAGTCGTTATGCTTGTCTCATTTGATACTGCCGCAACCTTCCCCGCGGCCATGGCAAACCCTGATGAAGAAGGAGCAACCCTGGCAAGTTCGACAGGAACGAATGCGCCATCCATCCCGTCGACCAATAAAAGCACGACCGGGAGCAGCAGCGCCACCAGCACAAAAACAAAAGCCAATAACCGTCAAACTGCAGGCACGCAGAACCTAACGACAGGCCGCTCTTCTTTAGGTGGAACATCTGGGGCGGCGAGCGGGTCTATCCAATACCCCTTGCCCATTTTGGAATGGGGTGAATCGTCTGGGCAGACCGAACTTGAAACCACCGAAGTTCCCCGTAACCGACTCAGCATTACTGCCCTTTCCGACGACTCTCCCCTTCAGCCAGAAAACCTAACCGAAGCGCCCAACCCTCGCCCCACGCCCGGCACAACCCGATGAATTCATTGCTGCAACGCTGGCTGCCCAAACCATTACCGACCGAAGCCGTACTTCTTCCTGCGGATCGCTTCTTCGTGATGCGCGTCGAGCTCGATCCCGCTACGCCCGCACGGAGCCAGGTCGAACTCGCTCTTGAAGCCAGCTCGCCCTTCCCTGCCAATCAACTTCTGCTGGGATTAGTACACGGTGCGGATGGCCGCTCCGCACTTGCCTTCGCCGCACACAAGCGACGCTTTACAGCCGAAGAAATTGCCAGCTGGCCAGCATCTTCGCCAGTCGTGCCCGAATTCTTAGCACTCCTCGGGCAAAACCCTCAAGCCAACAGCGTGCTTGTGCACGTTAACGCTGAACGCGCCGTTGCCCTGGCCTGGCGAGCCAATGAAAATCTGCCGACATCGATGGTGAGCTTTGCAACCGCCGATGGCACGCCCGAGGCTGCCGCCGCTGAAGCCGCGCTACTGGCAGAACTTCCCGCCAACACACCTGTCGTCAAAATCACCGGCACAATTAAAGGCCACGGCGATGACAATGGCTTATCCGTCGGCGTGGTCGACGGGCCAAGTTACCATGTAGCACCTCGATCGCTCGATGATGCAGATGTTCGCGATGCGACGTTCCTTGAAAAACGCCGCGGACAAGCTGCGTGGGAGAAGCGCGCATGGTTGATGGCACAAATCGCCGCCGCCTGCTTAGTATTGGCTGGGCTCACTGACGTTGGTGCTGCAGTGATGAATTGGCGCACCAACGAATTAACAACCGCGCTTAATATCAATCGTCCAAAAGTTCAGGAGCTTGAAAACCTGAATAGTCTGGCCGCCAAAATTTCAGAGCTGGGCGATAATCGACCGCTGCCGTTTGAAATGCTCTCGATCGTCAATAGTCACCGGCCCGCTAGTCTGACCTTCCAAGGCGTTTCCTGTAAAGGCGGAGCCGTGTTGGAAGTTGAAGCCAAAACAACCAGCCCAGAAGATGTGAGCGCTTTTGAACAAGCGCTGCGAGCCGAGGGAGCGCTTGTTTCTAAAACCGAGACACGCGATTTACGTGCTCGAGACGGAAACACAACCTTCACCATCACTATCACCTTCCGCGCAGATGCTTTACGCAAAGCTGCTAAATCCGAATGAGACACCTTTTTCTTAGCCGGGCTCCTCGCGAACGTATCCTTATTCTTTTAGGATTAACAGTCGCCGCATTCCTCTGGTGCAGTGCGGCCGCTACACACTTAAATGAAGCTTGGGCCGCTTCCCACGCAGCCCAGACTGAAACAGAAATGCAAACCCTCTGGTTGGCTAAAGACAAAGAGGTTCACGCATTGGCCGCGAAAGCAACCAGCGGTCTCGAGTCGGGCAAAGGCTACGATGCTGCACGCCTGGTAGCTGAAGCCATGTCACTGGCCAAAAATGCTGGCCTGAATGTCAACACTGACCCGCCCAAAACACAGCGCTCGGGAGCATTTGCAGTTCACTCGGTGCAGCTAACCTGCCGACGTACTGACCTCGCTGCATTGATTAACTTCTACCAATCGATTCAGCCAAATGCACCCTACCTGGCACTCGGGCCTATCAGCATACAGGCTGAGCGCGGCTCAGGAAGTAGTGTGAGTGCGCGCCTTCAAGTTACCGCCGTCGAACTCGTCGCGCGTTAAGTTTAAAAGCGGAAACTGCTGCTGACTTCGAAAATCGCGGAAACAATTCCGTAGGCAATAAAGCCAACGGTGGAGAACGCTGCGATAAGCACTGCGGATGAAACGGTTGTGGCAAGACCTCCGAGCCAACGATCGAGGTCGACGCGGTAAGACTGGGCAACATCCCGCAGGCCCGGCGCCAAATTACCCGTCTGCTCCGCTACCGTAATACGATCGAGCAAGAGAATGGGGAAAACATTTGTGCGCTGCAGTGCTCGTGAAAGCGATTCGCCCTCGAGAACGCGATCGGTGGCCGCACGCAAACGAGCGCGCAATGCGCGATTGGGCGCAGTTTTTTCTGCATAACGAAGTGCCGACGCTGTCGTAATTCCGTTCTCAAGCAGCGCAGCCAATGTTTCGCAAAAATTCAGCACGGAAATACGGGTGACAATTGCACCCGCGATTGGCACACGAAGTAGTAAAGTGTCTGCACCAAGCCGACCTGCTTCCGTGCGACGCCAACGAATAATCGCAAGAGCGCCAACAATGACGGCGCCAAGCGCAAACGGGAATATGACGACGAAGAGATCCGCAGAGCCGACCAGCAATCGTGTCGAGAAAGGCAACTTGCCGCCTAATGATGTTAAAACCGACTGAAGCCGCGGAAGTAAGAAGAGGATAAAGAATGCCACCACCCCGGCCGCGAGCACGCAAATCGCAACTGGGTAAGCCATCACGGCCACGAGACGTCGGCGGAAATCTCTTTGTTCAGTATAGTGACGGATCAGCCGTGCTAAAACTTCGCGCAAGCTTCCCGTTGCTTCGCCCGCCGCGACAAGATGCACCGAGTGCGCATCAAAAACTTTGGGGAAAGACGCGAGTGCGGCTGAAAGGGTTTGTCCTTCGCCTAAGCGCGACCAAATACCCGCGGCTAAATTACGGAGTGGGCCTGGCTGAAGCCGAAGCGCCAACAGGCGAACACCTTCGCCTGCGGAAAGCCCACCGCGCACTAAGTCATCCAAGGCCTCAAGGAAGGGTAAGCGCTCGGATGTACCTGGCTCTTTACTTTGAGACAAACTCACGTTGCCCGTGGCCACTGCGCCAGCAACGGCGGATTCGGCTAAGCTAATCGGGGTTAGTCCTTGAGATTGTAAACGGCGCAAGGCCTCGCGGCGATTGGCAGCTTCAATTTTGCCTTCGGCTATCGCCCCAGCAGCATCACGCGCACGGTAAGAAAAGGACGGCATGGCTTATTCGTTAGCCGCAATATTTCGCACGAGCTCTTCAACTGTCGTTAATCCAGCAACCGCTTTAAGCCACCCCGACTGAGCCAGCGGACGCATCCCGTTGGCGACGGCAAACTCAGTGAGTTCGCGGTTACTGGTACGACGGACCACTAAGTCGTGAGCAGGCTTGGGGAAGAATAGTTCGAAGACCCCCACGCGGCCATTATACCCGGTGCCACGGCAGCGACGACAGCCCACGGGCTGGCGTAATTCTTTTACGCCGTCCAAAACAGATAGCGGCAAACCAAGTGCAGCAAGGGCTGGAGCCAAACGTCCACGATCCGGAGCTGCTGCTGTAGAACAATCTGGGCAGAGACGGCGCACCAAGCGCTGCGCAATGACCAACTCAACGGCAGAGGCGACGAGGAAAGGCTCAATGCCCATATCTACGAGACGCGTGATGGCGCCAGGGGCGTCGTTGGTGTGTAGCGTGGAGAAGACTAAGTGACCAGTCAGGGATGCGCGAATGGCAATCTCGGCAGTTTCTAAATCTCGAATTTCCCCGACCATGATGACGTCGGGATCTTGGCGCAACGTGCTACGCAGCGCTGCCGCAAAAGTTAACCCAATCTCGGGCTTGGCCTGAACTTGATTCGCACCGGGTACTTCATACTCGATCGGATCTTCAATCGTCACGAGGCGCAGATCCGGGGAGTTAATCTCGCGCAAAAATGCGTTGAGGGTGGTCGATTTACCTGAACCCGTTGGACCGGTAACCAACACAATGCCGTGCGGGTATGCGAGTACGCGGCGCACCGCAGCTTGTTCATCGAGTCCTAAACCAACCCGATCCATATCGTAGGCCTCTTTCCGTTGATTCAACAGACGAAGGGAAATGGATTCTGCGTAAATGGTGGGGATGGTTGAAACGCGGATATCTAAAACGTTGGTACCATCACGGAAATTAATTCGGCCATCCTGTGGTAAGCGACGCTCGGAAATATTGAGCCGAGCCATAATCTTTAAACGCGAAATAATCGCATCTTGGAATCGTGCTAAGTTATCAGGAAGGGGTATAGGGATAAGAATCCCGTCGACCCGGAAACGAATACGAAGTGAATTTTCTTGGGGCTCGAAGTGGACGTCGGTGGCTCGCTCGGCAACGGCTTGCGTCAAGACATCAGAAACAAATCGTACGACTGCAGCGTCGGCGTCCGCATCGACATCAACCGGCGTTGGGTCGTAAATTGCTTCGTCTTCTGAATCTTCCTCTAGAGTTCCCGATCCGACGCCGTAGTTTTCACGGATCAGCAAGCCGACGCGGTCAGCGGGAGCGAGGTGCCAGCGCGGCCGGCGCACCGAGAACGTGGCGGCCCAAGCCGTAGATTTTAAGTCGGGGGGCCAAGCGGTTGCTAATTCCAGTCGATCCGCAGATGCGCCCGGCAAGAGCACGGGGATGGCTTGAACTTCTGCAGCCATGCGCGCAGGCAAGCGCCGTACGCCCTCGGTATCGGCCGCGGGCTCAGGCAAAACTGCCAACCCACACATTTCTGAAAGTGCACGTAAGGCGCCCGCTTCATCTGTGGCCAAGGCTTGAGCGAGTGCCTTCTGGCGGGCCTCCACCGGTAAATCCAGAAGTGCCGCCGCAGGGGCGTCGCCCATCCGTGCGGACAGTGCCGCCAGTAAACTGGGGCGAGCTGTGCTCACTTGGACGAACTTTCAGGCGAACCTGGCTTGTTATCAAAAATCGCGCGGACGGCTTCCTTGTGCACCGTGTCATCCACGCGACGCAAAGCGTCCACGTTGTCCACGGGCGTGCCCGTCAGTACATAGGGACGAAGGAAAATGATGAGCTCTGTCTTGGTCTCTTCTTCTTTCGAGCCACCTAACAGATCACCAATCCAAGCAATCGGCCCTAGGCGATTTTTTGATTTGGTAAGTTGGCTGCGCTGTAAACCGCCGAGCACAATAATTTCGCCCGACTTAGCGCTGACAAATGACTCCGTGGTACGACGGCCAATGCGCGGCTGCTCGTTGCCATCCAGCAAGACGGTTCCGAGAATGTCTTCGACGGATTGCTGTACTTGTAATTGCACCGATCCATCCTGTCCGATCAACGGAAGGACTTTGAGCTGAATGCCGATGTCGCGCTGCGTGACAGTGGATGAAGTCGTGATTCCCGTGGTAGCACCTGGCGTGCTCGTCGTACCGGTGACAACTGGACGAGACTCGCCCACGAAGATTGTTGCTTCCTTATTATGCGTCGTAGTGACCGAAGGGTTGGAAAGAATATTCGTGTCACTCTTGCGCGGGGTGGACGTAAGCCCAATGGTTGCCGAAAGGTCATTATCACCCGTGGGCGTGCGGAAAACGGACCCGTTGGTCACATTGAGACCAGCGCCCGCACCCGAAAAACCGGTGAGCTTGCTTCCGGTAACCGTCAGCCCGAGTTGATCTAAGCCACTGGATGCGTTGTCGGTAAGCGTCACCTCGGCAATGACCACTTCGATACGCACTTGCGCAAGAAGGATATCAATCCGGTCCACTAAATCTTTGAGCAGTCGCAGGTCGTCGGCAGTACCTGAGACGACCAAAGCATTGCTACGGGTGTCGGCGACAACAGTGACGGACTGACTGAACTCATCGGCACCACCTTGTTCGGCGGCCGCAGCAACGGCCGCGGCGGGTGTGGCCGGCGTCGCTGTGGCTCCTGGAGCAGCGGGCGTCGTTGTTGTACGTTTATTCGCATTGGTCGCAGCGGTACCTGCCCGGGCAGCTTTTTGACCCGTCACTAACTGGGTGAGTAATGTCGCAATATCAGGGGCATTGGCATGACGCAGGGGCAAAACTTCCGTATGCGTATTCGGATCCGAACGCACATCGAGTTGGGCAACCAATCCATCAAAGAATGACTGCTGCCGTGGGTCTCCGAGTAGTATAACGCGATTGGTACGATCATCCGAACTAAACGTTGTTCCGCTGGACAAACGGCCCGAGAGAGGTCCGGAGAGGAGCGAGGTTAGTTTGCGCACCACATCCGCTGCATTGGCGTGCTCCAAGGTATAAACCTTTGATCCAAAATCGATCTTCGGGTGATCGAGTTCCTTGAGAATGCCCTCGATGCGTTGGAGATTGGAAATCGAGTCGGTGACCAAAATAGAGTTGGTACGATTAAAAACAATGGGCGCGGCACCCAAGGTACTGTTCAGGGTTGATGCCAGTTGGGTTAAAAACTCTGTGGCTGGAATAAACTCGAGGTGGAAAATCTTTGCGCCGACGCGGCCCGATGGGGCGAGGCCAAGGGTCGAACCTGCAATCAACGCCGGCGTCTCGGTGCGAGCGACAGCATTGGGGACTACTTTCAAAAATTTATCTCCTTGGCCAATAACCGCACACCCATTGAGACTCAGAAGTGTTTCCAGCGCCTGGAGTGCTTCGTCGCGCGTCGCTCCTTCGGGCAATGAAAGATTATAGGTGTTGGCAGGAAGCGCTTGTGGACGAAGGACAGTCTTTCCAGTCCAGCGCTGTAAAAGTTCGATCACTTGCGAAACCGTTTCATCGCGCAAAATAACAGGTCCGACTTTATCCGAACCAGACAAGGTTGGTGCAGGTATCGCAGCAGCCACTGCAACCGCTGGTGAGACGGGCACAGTTGTCGAAGGAACAGGGTCAGCTATCGCGGCTACCGCGAGTAGCAAACTAAGGGAAATTGAAGATCGTTTAGGGGAAGCCACAGTGAGATAAAGATGTAACAGTCATTCGGGAAAGTCGTTCAGTAAAAATGCTAAAAATCACTTAGTTTATCCGACTTTTCCCGGGGAACGGGGTTGAAGAGCCGCTAAGCACAAAGGTGAACATCTGTTCACTTATGGCTTGTCCAACGCTTTCTCCCTCTTTATTTATAACCTATTCCGCCATGCGTGACGATATACCTAAATGGATTGGACCTCCCCCACCGCGCACTTCCAGTGCCTGGAAATCGTGGCTGAGGAAATGGCAAAACTATGCCCTCGAGCATCTTGGTGACACTGACGCCTTAAACCCTGAAATGGAATTTGGGCTACTCAGTCCATCTGAACGTAAAGCCCGGCTACTGGCCCAAGAAGTCGACCGACAACTCGTTGCGGGACTATCCGGCGACGAATTCACTCTCCACCTAGATTTAGGTGATCGCGACCTCGTCTATGCAGGCACCCAGGCTTGGCTCACCGGCAAAGCAGTCTTTGGCCACATCCCTGTACACGTTGTCCAAAAAACAGATCCGTGGCTCGAGCGACATGCAACCCCTGCACGCATTGCGATTGCTCAAGCAATCCACACGGGGCTTCTCGTTGGCCTGCGCGGAAAATCGTGTGAAGAGCCTGATGGGATTATGGCTTCTTCCGCCTACATCGCTGCATGGTCCGTTGGAAATGCAAAGGCGATTGAAGCCGACCCTCGTTAAGTTTACACAAACTCATTGTTGGCTAGTTTGACTCGCCTGCTAAAGTAATCCTTCGTACTTCTATATTCTTGTGGAAATCTTCATTCCAATTTTGGTCGGTGCTTTAGCTTTCGGCGTTGCTTGGTTTATCCGCAAACCCCAAGGCGACGGTGCCGCTCAGGCCATGATGGCTGAACTTCAACGCCAGCTCAATGAAGCGAAAACTGCGTTGGACGCAGCTCGCGCCGCACATTCTGAAGCATCGCAACGCGCAGCCGCAGCGAGTGCCGAAAGCAAATCCGTACGCGAAGCACTCACGCATGCCGAAGATCGCCATAAGGTTGAGTTGGCTAAAGTTGACCAGCGCCGATCTGAAGATCTCACCGCGCTCCGCGACTCGTTTGCCAAGCAGAGCCAAGATATCTTAAGGGCCATGACTCCCGACGTGACCAAAGAAGTCACCGCCCGCGTCGAACCGCTACTCGCACAAGTAAGAACAACTTTGGCTGACTACCGCACAACGCTCCAGGGAAGCATGAAACTTCAGGACGATGCCCTTGCGGGAGTGCGTGAGCGCATGGAAAATCTCAGCAAGGCGACCGAGACCCTGGCGACGCAGACAGGTGACTTTACGGCTGTCCTCAAGTCTTCTTCGCACCGCGGTCGCTGGGGTGAACAAACTTTACGTCGCGTCGTTGAAGCTGCGGGGATGAGCCCGCACTGCGACTTTACAGAACAAGTCTCATCGGAAGACAAGCGCCCTGACTTGGTTGTACGCCTCCCTGGCAACCGCTGCGTCATCATTGATTCCAAAGTTCCCGAATTAGACGCAGCCATCATCAGCCCTAGCTCAACCAACCGCACGGAGGTTTTGCGGGAGCACGCCCAAAAACTTCGCGCTACCATCAAGGCGCTCGCGGCCAAAGACTATCCGACTGTTGTTGGCCGCGAACAAAAACTCGTAGCCTTCGACAAGGTCATTCTCTTCCTGCCAGCGGAATCACTCTTAAGCACTGCACTCGAAGCGGATAATGACTTGGTGATCGATGCAGGTAAACAAGGCATCCTGCTCGCCACGCCTGCGACACTCATTGGTTTTCTTGGCGCGATTAATCTTACCTGGCAGCAGCACGCCCAAGCGGCGCAAGTTCAAGAAATTGCGGATACCGCAACGGAGCTTTATAAACGCGTAGCGGATTTCGCCGAACACCTTGCCGGGGCTCGTAAAAATATGAACAGCGCCGTCGAAGGCCTAAACGACGCCTTTGGTAGTTTCGAACTCAAGGTACGCCCGAAAGGCGAAGAGCTTGGTCGACTGGGCGTTAAGCCTTCGAAAGCTCTTCCTGGCGAGATTTTGCCGATTGAGCCGATGCGTGATCTGCGCCGAAAAGATTCATAATTTCTCGGCTGGATAAATCCGTTTTTAAGCGGTTTCGCTTAAGATTGTCATTCCCGCTTGCGAGAAGCCAAAGTCCCCTCACCTTTAATAACCCATACGACTATGCGCATCGCCAAGGACCATATTGTCTCTTTCGACTACACCCTCACGGACGAAACGGGAGCTGTGCTCGACGCTTCCCGCGGAGCGCCCCTCGCCTACCTCCACGGTGGACGTAATATCATCCCAGGCCTCGAGAAAGCTCTCGAGGGCTTGGCAGCCGGCGACGAAAAGAAAGTAGCCGTGCCACCTGCCGAAGGCTACGGCGAGTTTGACGAACGCCTCATTATGAATGTGCCCGCAGAACGTATGGGCGGAAACACGGTACAAGTCGGAATGCGCTTTCACGCTGAAACCAATGCGGGCTTGCGCGTTCTCACGGTTAAAGAAGTTAAGCCTGACGAAATTGTGCTCGATGGTAATCACGAGCTCGCCGGGAAGACTCTCCACTTTGCAGTCAAAGTCGTCGATGTTCGCCCAGCGACACCGACAGAACTCGCTCACGGCCATCCTCACCAAGAGTCCAG
>CAIYUD010000162.1 GCA_903929325.1 uncultured Opitutia bacterium
GACCGATATCCGCACTATCCTCATCATTGGCTCTGGCCCGATCATGATCGGCCAAGCCTGCGAGTTTGATTATTCGGGCACGCAAGCGTGTAAGGCTCTTCGCGAAGAAGGCTATCGCGTGGTGCTCGTGAATTCAAATCCCGCGACAATTATGACGGATCCAGAGACGGCCGATGTGACTTACATCGAACCGCTCACTCCCGAAGCTTTAGAAAAAATTATTGCGCGCGAAAAACCCGACGCACTTCTGCCAACCCTGGGCGGTCAGACTGCACTGAATCTTTCACTACGACTTTCCAAGTTAGGCATCTTAGAAAAATACGGCGTTGAGCTCATCGGTGCTAAAGAAGACGCCATTGAGCGTGGCGAAGACCGTGAGAAGTTTAAACAAATCATGCTCGATATCGGCTTGGACGTACCGCGCTCCAAAGTCGTCAAAGATCTCGAAGCCGCCAAAGCTTGTTTAGCCAGCATCGGGCTCGAATTCCCGGTCATCATTCGTCCTTCCTTTACCCTCGGTGGTACCGGTGGTGGCATTGCTTATAATCGCGAAGAATTTGAACAGATGGCACAGGCAGGCTTGGACGCTTCACCGGTCCACGAAATTCTCGTCGAGGAATGTTTATTAGGTTGGAAAGAATATGAGATGGAGGTGATGCGTGACCATAAGGACCAATGTGTCATCATCTGTTCGATTGAGAACTTCGACCCGATGGGCGTGCACACGGGCGACTCCATCACAGTAGCTCCCGCGCTTACTTTAACCGACAAAGAGTATCAGCTCATGCGCGACGCATCCTTTGCGGTCATCCGTGCAATTGGTGTCGAGACAGGCGGTTCTAATATCCAGTTCTCGGTAAACCCAGCCAACGGTCGCATGATTGTGATCGAAATGAATCCGCGCGTCTCACGTTCGTCCGCGCTCGCCTCGAAGGCCACCGGATTCCCCATTGCAAAAATCGCGGCGAAACTTGCCGTAGGTTACAGCCTTGATGAATTGCGTAATGATATCACGCAGTCCACGCCGGCATGCTTCGAGCCGACCATCGATTACGTTGTCACGAAGATCCCTCGTTTCACTTTCGAAAAATTTGTCGGCGCCGATACCACGCTAACTTCTGCGATGAAGTCTGTGGGCGAAGCGATGGCCATTGGGCGCACCTTTAAAGAATCTTTCCAAAAGGCACTCCGCTCACTGGAAGTTGGTGCCTGGGGTTTTGGCTGCGGCGGAAAGTTTGGCGGCGAACCGACTTTAGATCGCGAAGGACTCCGTGCGAGCTTGACGCGTCCGAATCCAGAACGCGTCTTCCATCTGCGCCATGCCTTTATGGCAGGGTTCACCGACGCCGAGGTGCATGCGGCTTCCAAAATTGATCCCTGGTTTATTCGCCAGCTTCGCGACATTTATAACATCGAGCTTCGTTTGCGTGCGGCTGGACCAAAGGGTCTGACCCCCGAGTTGTTGCGCGAAGCGAAGGAAGCAGGCTTTGCTGATCGCCAAATTGGTTACGCCGTTAGCATAACTGGCCAGCAAGTACACACGCTCCGCCTCGCAGCGGGATTGCCAACCGTCTTCCGTCTGGTCGATACCTGCGCAGCTGAGTTTGAGGCATCCACGCCTTATTATTACTCTTCGTATGGTGACGAGACCGAAGTCCGTCCTTCAACGAAGCCACGCGTGATGATTTTGGGCGGAGGCCCTAACCGCATCGGCCAAGGCATCGAATTTGATTACTGCTGCGTCCACGCCTCTTACGCTTTGCGCGAAATCGGTTATGAATCCGTGATGGTAAATTCGAATCCCGAAACGGTTTCCACGGACTACGATACTTCCGATCGACTTTATTTCGAACCGCTCACACTCGAGGATGTGCTGGAAGTTTACCGGGCAGAAAAATGCGAGGGCGCAATTGTTCAGTTCGGCGGACAGACCCCACTCAATCTGGCGGCTGATCTTGAAGCCAACGGCGTTAAGGTCGTGGGGACATCTCCGCGCAGCATTGCTTTGGCCGAAGACCGCCAGCTCTTTAAAGAAATTCTCGACGAACTCAAAGTGCTTCAGCCTGTTAATCGCACGGCGCTTTCGCCGGAAGAGGCTTATAAGGCTGCCGAAGAAATTGGCTTCCCGATTTTACTACGCCCCTCCTTCGTTCTAGGCGGCCGCGGCATGTTCATTGTGTACGGCATGGAGGAGATGCGTGCAGTTGTGCGCGAGGCCTTCGACGTCGCTCCAGGCAAGCCCGTCTTACTCGATAAGTTCTTAGAAGATGCCATCGAGCTAGATGTAGATGCTATTTCAGACGGTGAGATCACTGTGGTTGGCGGCATGCTCGAGCACGTTGAGCATGCAGGCGTGCACTCGGGCGATGCGGGTATGGTGCTCCCTCCGCACAGCTTGCCTGAGACTATTTTAGCTGAAGTCCGCCGGATTACCCACGCCCTCGCCAAGCGCCTCGGCGTTGTTGGACTAATGAATATCCAATTCGCGATTAAAGACGGGCAAGTCTACATGCTCGAAGTTAATCCGCGTGCTTCGCGCACCGTTCCATTTGTTTCCAAAGCGATTGGCGTACCACTCGCGAAGCTCGCTGCCAAGTGCATGGTCGGTCACAAGCTTCGTGACCTTGGGTTTACACAAGAAATTAGACCCGCGTTCTGGTCGGTCAAAGAATCCGTATTCCCCTTCAACCGTTTCCGCGGCGCCGCTGTCGTCCTCTCACCCGAGATGCGTTCCACCGGTGAAGTCATGGGCACGGACGACGACCTCGGTTTGGCTTACGCCAAAGCACAGATGGCAGCCCAGCCTCCACTGCCAACGGCGGGCAATGTTTTCCTTTCGGTTAAGGATCGTGATAAAGCCGGTGCGGTTGAAGTTGCCCGTGAACTTGCTGCCCTTGGCTTCAGCCTTCATTCGACGAGTGGCACGGCCGACGCACTTGTCGCTGCAAATATTCCCGTGGTGCGCCTTGGAAAGATTTCCGATGGGGCACGTCCCAATGTACTCGATCTTTTGAAGAACGGTAAGCTCCAGATGATTGTGAATACTGCAGCAGGGATGTTACCCCGCCAGGATGAGAATTTAATGCGTGCCGAAGCTGTGCTGCGTGGCGTTTTCATGGCCTCAACGTTGAACGCGGCTAAAGCAGCTGCCCAAGCCATCCGTTCTTTGAAGACCAAGCCTGTCACCGTGCTTTCTTTGCAGGACCGACTGAAGACGCTTCCTCGGGCACGTTAAAATCCTTTAATCTCCAACTCCCATGCGCACTCCCATCCTCGCCGCCTTCGCTTTTGCTATGGTGGCTCTCCACGCTGCTGATGCAGCTCCTGCTGCGAAAGCTGCAGAAACTGCACCTGCTGTACCCTCGAAGCCTTTGACGGCTGACGAGCAGCGCCGCGGTTTTATCCAAGCCGGCTTTCAGCTTGGTCGCGGTTCACCCCTTCCTGGTTTCCGTACCCAGTACGAAATGTCAGAAGCCGAAGTTGACGCTTTTCTTTCGGGCCTGCGTATCGCGATGCTTGCCGGCTCCATGGAGCCTGACGCAGACGAAACGCTGCAAGCTCGCTTCGGGGAATTATTAAACAGCCGGGTTGTTTCAAAGTCGTCGCGCGTGAAGGCCGAGAATGTCGCCTTCCTTGCGAAGGTGGACGCAGACAAGTCGATTACCCGTACAGCCTCCGGTTTGCGTTACCGTATTGATAAAGCGGGTTCGGGTACGAAGCCTATTCCCACAAGCCAAGTTACCTGCCGCTATACAGGGCAACTTTGTAACGGGAAGGTCTTCGACTCTACCAAGACCCGTAAAGACGAGCCAGTAACTTTCACATTGAATGAAGTCATCCCTGGCTGGACCGAAGGACTTCAGTTGATTGCGAAAGGTGGCGTCATCCATCTCTGGATTCCTGCTAATCTTGCGTACGGCGACCAGGAGCAAGATGTCATTCCTGCCGGCTCTGTTCTTGAATTTGAAGTCGAATTGGTTGACGTAAAGTAACGCGACTGGCAGCCGATGCGGCGTCCTCGTTTTCGTGGACGCCGCTTGCTTTTAAGGTGGAACCCACCACCCCTGTTGAGGTCAGTATCCGTTGAATGAAGTGCCCTTTGGCCATCTACCTTTTTTCAGGCGTCATTGCCTTCGGGGCGACTGTGCCCGCGCCCTCCAGTGCTCTTTCCCTAAAGGATGCCATTCACCGCTCCCTGTCACATAATCTCGGATTAGCCGCTTCACGTTTAGATGCAGCGCAGGCGACGGAGGCGATCGAACTCGCTGACGCTGGCTTTGAATGGCGCTTCAGCCTGCGCAACCGATTAGGCTCAGCCCGTACCCTTACGGAAATAAATGCAGGTGCGCCTGCGACCGACACGTTCGATACCGAGCTCGGGATCACAAAACCTTTCTCATCGGGCGGGTCACTCACCCTCAGTGGCTTAGGCGGGCGCACATGGTATGACAGCAACGGCATCCCTGCTGACGATAAAGTCGCCCTCGGCACTTCACTCACTTTTACACAGCCTTTGCTCAAGGGCGCTTGGCAAACCGTCAACCTTGCTCCGGTTGTGAACGCACGGCTCGGTGCGGGCCGTTCACGTTTGCAGTTTAGGGCAACCACCCTCGATCTCATTCGTGATACCGAGACCGCTTACTGGACGCTCGCAGCCTATCGCTCGCTCGTCGCTTTGCGCGAATCGAGCATGCGTTCAGCTGAATCACTTTTGGCGGAAGTCGTGGAACGTCGGAGATTGGGTGCAGCCACCATCCAAGAGCAGCTGCAGGCCGAGGCGGATGTCGCCAACCAGCGTGTCAGCATTTTAAACGCCAAACAACAAGCTGACGCTGCCGACACTCGCCTGCGCAGTTTGTTAGGGCTCGACGGCACCGCGGATGCTCCCGCGGAAGTTGTCGTTCAGACTTTGCCACCCGATCAAGTTTCTGGCATTGATGATTACCGCGGGTGGTTAGGACAAGTCCTTGCCTTCGACCTTGATGCGCAGGTTCAGCAGAGCACGGTTGAGTCAGCGCAGATTGATCTCGAAGCCGCACGCATGAATGACAATCCACAGCTGGATCTTGCGGTTTCGGCTAGTGCAAATGGAGAGACTAATCGATTTGGAAGCCTCAACTCAGCATTCAATGCACTCCCGAACGATCACAGTTGGACAGGCGCTGCGACCCTAACGCTTTCCTTCCCTCTTGGCTTTCGAGATAGCGAAGCCCGCGTTCGTTTAGCCGAACGCAGTCGCCGCAAAGCCGATTTGCGCCTCGCGGACATTCGACAAGCTTTAACCTTTACGGCACGTGCGAGCTGGCGCGACCTCGAGGCTGCCCGGGCGCGCCGCGAAGCTGCGGCGGCAGCGCTGGAGTTACAGCAGCAAGTGTATGAAGGTGAACGCATGCGCTATTCTGCGGGTGTTTCCGATATTCCGAAGATTCTTCAAGCCCAAGCGTCACTGGATGCCGCTAAAGTTTCGTGGGTCAGTGCGCTCTTAGATGCCCGCGTTGCTTCTGCGCGCGTAGCCCGACTCGACGGCACGTTGCTTTCGCGTCACGGCTTTACGTGGGATGATGCTGAATCTCGCAGTGGCTCTGGCGTTGGCGTCAATGACACCCTTCCTCCTTTAAAAAATCCATGAGTCGCCTTCGTTATATTCTTCCACTTCTGGGTGTCATTGCTGCGCTCGCATGGTGGCTTTGGCCTAAAGAAACTCGCGGGCCTGGTCCACTCAATGACCCTGCTTCACGCTTGATTGCGAAAGCCGTCAAACGAGACATTGAATCGGTCGTCGTCGTCTCAGGGTTTGTTCGGCCAGTTGTCACCAGTGAAATTAAAGCAGAAGCGAGCGGCAAAGTTTTGCGCTTACCCGTGGTCATCGGTCAATCGGTCAAAAAGGATGAGTTATTGGTCGAGCTCGATCCGACATTAGTGAAAGCGGATTACGATGAGGCCGCCCGGAATCTTCAGTTGCAGAAACTTAACGTTGAAAAACTCGCTCGTGACCGCTCGCGGGCGGAAGCCTTACGCGCCAAAGAGTTTGTTTCCATTAAGGAGCTCGAAGACGCCGTGACAGCACACGAAGTCAGCAAGGTGCAATTTGAAGTTATCCAAGCACGGTTAGATAAAGCGGCCGAAAATCTCCGAAAGACAACTATCCGCGCCCCACATGCCGGGATTGTTACAGACGTCGGCATCCTTGAGGGTCAAGTGGTGGTAGGTGCGCAGTCTATTAATAGCGGCACATTGCTGATGAAGGTGTCCGATACCGACCCTTTGCGTGTGGACGTAAACCTTAATGAATTTGATGCGGCCCGGGTGGATACAGGCCGTGAAGCCGATCTCACATTTGATTCTTTGCCCAGCTTGCACCGGCCTGGAAAAGTGTCGTTTATTGCGCCCTTCGGTACGAGCGATGGCGTTAATAAAGAAGTTCGTGTCTTCCCTTGCCAGATTTCCTTTGAATCAGGTTTTGGCGTACGCCCGGGAATTAGTGCCAATGCAAGTATTCGCTTAGACAAAGCCGTGGGCTGTATCGCCGTTCCAGTCTCCGCTATCTTTATCGAGGATGCCGATCGCGTGGTTTACGTGCGTAAGGGTAAAGAATGGGAACGTCGCCTCGTCAAAGTTGGCCTGGGCGATTCTAGTTGGTCTCAAATTACTCAAGGACTGGAAGAGGGCGATGTGGTTAGTTTAGTGCGCCCAGCTGGCTCTCGCTAACAGCATGTCGCTCGCTGTTTTACAAGGCGTGCGGAAAACCTATCGGATGGGTGAAGAGGATGTGCATGCCCTCGCGGGCGTTGACCTAACGTTTGAGCAGAATGAATTCACGGCCATCCTAGGGCCATCAGGTTCAGGAAAGTCCACCTTGATGCACATCCTTGGATTTATGGATGTGCCAACTTCGGGCCGTATCCTTTTTGAAGGCGAAGATGTCAGCGCACTCTCGTCCGATCGGCGTGCGTGGTACCGCTCTCACCGAGTCGGCTTCATTTTCCAGTCATTTAATTTACTTCCGCGTCTGACTGTATTGGAAAACGCGACCCTGCCTTTGCTTTACCGCGAGGACTTTCCAGACGACGCTTCGCGTGAAGCAGCTGCTAAGAAAGCCCTTGATCGCGTTGGCATGAGTCACCGGCTGACCCACCGTCCGACCGAACTTTCTGGTGGCGAACGTCAACGCGTTGCCATTGCGCGCGCACTTGTGGGTCGGCCGGCTTTAATTTTAGCAGACGAGCCCACGGGTAATTTGGATTCACGCAACGTTGACCGTATCCTCGAGCTCCTGGGGGAGTTGAACCGAGAGGGCATAGCCATCTTATTGGTGACGCATGACCTGGGAGTCGCAGCGCATGCTCGTCGGATTATTACGATGCGCGACGGGTGCGTTCAGGAGGATAAACAAAAATGAGACTGCTTGATCGACTACGTCCAGCGATTACGAACGGCCTTCGCGAGCTGTTCGCAAGTAAGGTCCGTTCAATCCTTTCCATGTCCGGGATTATTCTCGGGGTCGCTTCGTTGGTTGCCATGGTTACCGTTGTGCAAGGGATGGTTGGCAACTTCCGTCAATTCGTCGACGCGATGGGCGGCATCGAAAAAATCACAGTTTCCAAAGAGGCCCTGCCGCGCGAGCAGCAACACCTCGCCGATCAGTCGGAGGGCATAACTTTAAGAGACGTTAAATTGCTCCGCGCCACCGTGCCTTCGGTCCAGTATGTTTCGCCTGAAGCCGATGTCGGTTGGGAGCGTGTTTCGCGAGATGGTAAAGAAATCAACACGATTGTTCGCGGGTGCACCTCCGACTATCTACCAGTTGCCCGTCGCTGGGTAGACCAAGGACGTTTCTTGAGTGACTTAGACCAACTCGTCCGCGCGGATGTATGCGTGATTGGTTCCGCTGTTGCCGAAGATTTATTTGGCCTCAATGCCGATCCGCTTGGCCAGACCGTCAAAGTGCGCGGCCGAAACTTCGTCGTCGTTGGCGTACTCAACAACATTGAAAGTGCCGGCGTCTCTATTCGGCCCGGCGGCGGCAAGCCTAAGGGTGGCGGTGGAGGTATGTGGCGCTGGCGCAACAGCGGCGTTTATATTCCTCTTGAGACCGCTTTGCTGAAGTTTACGGGCAATGATAAACTTACGGGATTAGGACTAAGGGTTCCCTCGGCAGAAGCATTGGCCGATGCGGTGCCGCAAATTACGCGTACTTTATTGCAGTCACATAATGGACTCCAAGATTTCCGCGTCGATACGAACGAAGAGACGCTTGATGAATTTCGTAAGACGGAGGCCGCTTTCACGCTTTCCCTTGGTGGCGTCGCCGGCATTTCATTATTCGTGGGCGGTATCGGCATTATGAATGTGATGCTCGCCTCGATTAATGAACGTATCCGGGAGATTGGTGTCCGTAAGTCCGTTGGCGCACGTGCCTCGGATATCTTCCTGCAATTCTTAGCAGAGGCAGCGGTGATTGCGTCTGTCGGCGGATTCATCGGCCTCTCTGTTGCAGCGGTTCTCTTAGCCGTTATGAACTTCATTCTTTCATCCGTCGTACCAGGCGGGGTTGCCGCCACCTTAAATCCTTGGGTTATGTTTGGAGGATTCGCTTCCTCGGTGACGATTGGCCTATTGGCAGGCGTTTATCCGGCCGTGCGGGCAGCTCGACTCGATCCGATTGAAGCACTGCGCCATGAGTAAGCTCGCAACACTTTGTTTGCTGGTGCCCTTGCTTGTGAGCGCAAACCGAACGGCTCTCCGTTTGGATATCTGGGAAGGTGCACCGCCGGGGGAGACTTTGCGCATGGCAACGGGTGTAAATCCTTATGGCGCCGTCAAGGACACCCGCCGAGAAAACGTCTTCACGCCCGACATCGAATTTTTTCCTGCGACGGTACCCGGATCTCCGCTCGTTTTAATCTTTCCGGGAGGCGGCTATAACATTTTAGCAGAAGACCACGAAGGGGTTGGGGTCGCTCGTCGACTGCAATCATTAGGCTGTGCAGCTGCGGTTGTTCGGTACCGTGTGCCACGTCGCGACCCACAGCGGCCGTGGACCGTACCTTTGTTGGATGCGCAACAAGCCTTAAAGATTGTTCGTCAACGTGCCTCAGAGTGGAATGCGAATCCTGAAAAAATTGTCGCGCTGGGTTTTTCTGCTGGTGGAAACTTGGTCGCTCGCTTGGCCTACCAGCCGAACGCATCGGATGAGTCCCGTCCGAACTATGCCGCGATGATTTACCCAGCCTATCTCTTGGATGCCGGCCAGGATAATAAAGTTCTGTTGAGTGGGCCGGATGGAGTGACCCCGAGTCCCGGAAGTCATCCTGCGCCTGCTTTTTTTGTACACAGTGCGAACGACCCGGTTCCGGCCAATGGCTCAATTGCTTTGGCTGGAGCGGTGCGTCTTGCGGGGGCTTCAGCAGAGACGCACATTTATGCAACAGGCGCGCATGGTTGGGGCGTGAATGGGAGCTGTCCGGCATCGCGTGAATGGCCTGAGTTATTCGCGGCTTGGCTGCGCGGGCAGGGTGTTCTCGTTGGAAAATAAAAAAGCCGTCCGAAGACGGCTTTTTAGAAGAAGAAGTTCTAAACGATTAGAACTTCAGGCGAATCGCTGCATACGACTCCCAGCCTTTGACGTCTTCGCTTACTGTGTCCGTGTAATTGACGTTCCACATATTGAAATAACGTGCACCGACTACGAACTCAGTCGTGTCGGAGAGGTTGAAGCGAAGGCCTGCGCTAAGAATGCCGGTAATGGCACTGTCATTACCCGTCGGGGTATCAATCCAGCTGTTGCCGATACTTCCGCCGAAGAATGGCTTAATACCACCACGCTCGGATCCGAGTTCCCAGACGAGATCAAGCATCAGGCTCTTAACGTCATTCTGAGTAGGTGTGGGCAGGCTGTGCTCGAGCTGGCGAAGGCTGAAAGTTGTGCCGAGGCTAATCTGCTCGCTGACATTCGTTGACCAAGAGAGGCCGGTGGCGGAGTCGCCTTTATAGGCGCCAGCGAGATCGCCTCTGGCTGGGCGATTGGCGCCGAATTGAAACTCTACGTTATACGCTTGGGCCGCTGCGGTCGTTAAAGCGAGGAGGGCTAGGGGACGGAGGTTTTTCATGGGGATAAGTTGAAATAATGCGGACGAAGGCTGGTGTAAAGGGTGAAGGCTTATTTGCCCGCTGGCAGGACCTCCACGGACGTAATCTCAATGCGCTTTGACGGCGTCGACTTCTCAGGGCCACTGCAAGCCACGTTCGCAATCGATTCCAGAACATCATCGCCGGCAACGAGTTTGCCGAAGGCAGTGTACTGACGGTCGAGGAACTTGGCATCTCCGTGACAGATGAAGAACTGGGAGCCTGCGCTGTCAGGGTTTTGGGAGCGAGCCATTGAAAGAACGCCGCGCACGTGAGGGCGGTCATTAAACTCAGCCTTTATTTGATAACCAGGTCCGCCTGTTCCCGGCATGCCTGTTTGGCCTGCTTTGGTATTTGGGCAGCCACCTTGGATCATGAATCCCTTAATGATGCGGTGAAAAGCGGTACCATTATAGAAGCCTTCTTTGGCGAGCTTCACAAAGTTGGCGACTGTCTTGGGTGCAACGTCTGGCCAAAACTCAACGGTCATGTCGCCAGCGGTGGTGTGAAGGATAGCACGGGGTGCGGTAGGTGTAGGGTCTTTCATGGGTAAATCAGCAGCGCCTGAGAGGGTGCAGGCAAAGATTAAAAGGAGGTGACGCATTAGGGTTCGGAGCAAACCCAAATCTTCACATTTGGCAACAGCCACCTCCCTTCTTGCTTCTACCATTGGTTCATTACACCGTTAAAAGGTGCGCATTATCTTAAATGACCAACCTCGGGAGACTGCTTCGGCTAATTTGGCGATGTTGTTAGGCGAGCTTGATCTTGCGAATGAACCCGGGGTGGCTGCCGCGGTGAACGGCCAAGTTATTCCTCGAAGCCAATGGGCCGAGACTCGGCTTGCAGAAGGCGCCCAAATCCTCGTCATTCGTGCTGCCCAAGGCGGCTGAAAACCTGTGTTACGTTATCTTCGCGATCTCTTGCTCCCGCGCCCAGCGATTCCCGCTGAGCCGAATCTCGTTTTAATTACGAGACCCGAACATGATGTTCCCGGTGAAGTAAAAATTATTCGACGTCTCTTTGCCGCAGGCCTTGGCCGTTTGCATTTACGTAAACCCTCTTGGTCAGCCCGAGACCATGCCGACTTTCTGGACGCTATCCCCGACGCTTTCTGGCCTCGCATTGTTTTTTACGCGTACCCGGAAATTGTACTCGCACGTGGTCTCGGCGGTTTTCACTTAAAGACTGGAGAGTCTGTTCCGCGTAATTGGCCAGAGCAACGCCCCGTCAGTTCATCCAGTCATTCATACGATGAGCTCATGGAGGGCCCGCGTCGTCGTCAGTACTCTGTCTTAGGCCCGGTTTTCCCTTCGGTATCTAAAAAGAATCAAGTGCCACACCGAACACACCGTGAGTTCGAAGTCATTCTTCAGCGCTGGCGCTCTGAAGGGGGTTGTCCGGTGTACGCGCTCGGTGGCGTCACTCCTGAAACGGCTGCCATCGCCCGTGAAATTGGTTTTGATGGCGTCGCGTTCATTGGGTGCGTTTGGGAGTCTGAAAATCCCGTTAAGACTTTCTTGGATTTAGAGCGAGCTTGGCTGGGAGAAGATCCCGTCCGACTTAAGAAAAAGAAAACTTAAACGACGTGCGAAGTTTGCCCGCCGTACAGTTTCTCACACTCGATGCGAGTGCACTCACTCCCGTCGAACAAGTGGAGCGCGCCTGTCAGGGTGGCGTCCGTTGGGTGCAACTACGTGCCAAGGACTTATCTTTGGATGCATGGATTTCGCTCGCCTCGCAAGTCGTGGCCGTCGCTCATGCCCACGGTGCGATTTGTACCATTAACGACTCTGCTGAAGTTGCCTTAGCTTCTGCGGCCGACGGTGTTCACTTGGGAAAGCATGATGGCTCGCCGGCTTCTGCTCGACGATTACTCGGACCTCATAAGCTCATTGGGGTGACTCTAAACTCTTTGAATGACTTGGAGCGGCTAACGGAAGGTTCCCCTGATTATGTTGGCGTGGGGCCTTTTCGCGCAACGACCACAAAAGTTGGCCATGCACCCGTCCACACGGAAGCATCTCTCCGTGATTTGATTGCCGCAGCGGGGCCCTTGCCAGCGTACGCTATCGGCGGCGTCACTGCGGCAGATTTCCCTTTATTGAAAAACTTGGGGGCAAGTGGGGTGGCTATCAGCGGCGCCATCGCAGGCGCAATTGAGCCATTGTCCGCGGCAAAAGTTATCTCCGCTGCAGGACAAGTCTGCTGGGGTAATCAATCGCGAGCTTAACCTAAAAAATCTGTCAGCGGGGATGTCGGCTCAGCCTTCGACGAGCTTGCTCCTAGTCCTGCGACTCTTGCCATACGTCCAGCTTCAACTGCTAAGCGGAAGGCACGCGCCATCGCCAGAGGATCGTTGGACGCAGCAATACCTGTATTAACCAGAACAGCGTCAGCGCCCATTTCAAGTGCTTCGGCGGCCTGCGATGGCGCGCCAAGGCCTGCATCAATAATCACGGGTACGCGTGCTTGCTCGATGATGATTCGAATAAAATCACGTGAAAGTAGTCCGCGGTTTGAACCAATGGGCGCGCCCAGTGGCATCACAGCCGAAGCACCGACTTCTTCCAGGCGTTTAGCCAAAACAGGATCCGCATGCATGTAGGGAAGAACCTTGAATCCTTTGCGCACGAGTTCCTCGCAGGCCGCCAATGTTTCAATCGGATCGGGCATTAAATATTTCGGATCCGGGTGAATCTCTAGTTTAATCCACGACGTCTGCAGCGCTTCGCGCGCTAGCTCGGCGGCAAAAATAGCTTCACGGGCATTCCGCACCCCTGAGGTGTTTGGCAGAATGAGATGTTTTTTTGGGTCAAGCGCCGCCAGGATGGAGTCTTCGCGACGGCCAAACTGGACGCGTTTAATTGCCACCGTTACAATTTCAGAGCCAGCCGCATCGAGAACGGCACGAAGTTGTTCGGCCGAAGCATATTTACCCGTACCCGTCAAAAGACGTGAGTGGAAGAGTCGGTCAGCGATGCGGAGGTCAGCCATCAGGTTTAGACTGTTCCCGACTCTTTGGGAATGTCCAGCCTCGCTCACCTCTCCAATCCTTGGAAAAGGTTATAATCGCCTTCGCTTGCACCCCTAGGATTTATAGATAATGAATACACCTGTTATGATGAACGCATTAGCCTACTTGATTGTCCCCCTTTTGCTTGGTCTTTGGGCCCAGTGGAAGGTGAAAGCTACATTTAGACAGTGGAGCCAAGTGCCTGCCCGTTCCGGTGTTACGGGGGCGGAGGCTGCCCAGGAAGTTTTGCGTTCGGCACGGGTTGAAGGCGTAAAAATTGAACGCGCTGAGGGATTCCTCACTGACCACTACAATCCTGCTACCAAAACTTTGGCTCTGTCGGCTGATAACTATGACGGTACCAGTATTGCGGCGCTTGGTATTGCTGCACACGAAGCAGGTCACGCTCTCCAGCATGCTCAAGGGTATGCGGCGCTCGGGTTACGCTCCGTGCTCGTCCCTGTGACCATTGTCGCCAACCAAGTCGCTTTCTGGGTAATGCTTTTAGGCGGATTTCTTATCAACGGCGCTAACCCCAACTATTTCTTCTTAAACATTGCGATCGGTGCTTACGTCGTCATCTCGCTCTTCACTTTAATTACACTGCCGGTAGAGTTTGATGCCTCTGCCCGCGCGCGCAAATTTTTATCGGAAACAGGGTTGCTGGATGCCGAGGAAGATAAGGGCGCTAAGGCTGTGCTCGATGCGGCCGCTTGGACGTATATCGCTGCCTTTGTCGCTGCTTTAGGGAATCTCCTGTACTTGATTGGCCGTCGTCGCGACTAAGGACCTGGCTCGCCTTTCAGTCATTACCCCGCCAACTTTCAGGCATGGCCGATGCCCCTGAGAGAATGCGCGCGGATGAATTGTTGGTTGTGCGTGGACTCGCGTCTTCACGTACGCTGGCACAAGCGCTCATTTTAGCAGGAAAGGTTCGTACGGGGCCGGACAGCGTTGTCGCCAAGTCATCGCAAAAAATTTCCGTCGATTCTCCGCTCACCGTCGAACAACCCCCGAGGTTTGTTTCCCGTGGTGGAGAAAAACTTGAAGGTGCTCTTGCCCATTTTGCAATCGAGGTAAAAGGCTTACACGCATTAGACGTCGGCGCATCGACGGGCGGCTTTACGGATTGTTTATTGCAGCGTGGCGCCGCCTCGGTGACGTGCGTCGACGTTGGCCAGGCACAGCTTCATTCCAAAATTCGCTCCGATGAGCGCGTAACAAATTTCGAGCGCCTCAATGCACGCGAGCTACCTACAGCAAAGTTGCCTCATAAAACGTACGCGATCGTGGTAATGGATGTATCTTTTATTTCCTTAACCACTGTCTTGCCCTCGGTCTGGGCTCGGCTTGCGGTCGGTGGCTGGATGGTTGCCCTGGTTAAGCCACAGTTTGAAGCGACACGCCAAGAAGCCGACAAGGGTCGTGGTATCATCAAGGATCCGTTGGTTCATGAGCGCATTGTGCGCGAGATAACGGCCGCGGCCGCTTCGATGCCAGGGGCCAAGGTGCTGGGGTCAATGGACTCGCCAATTTTAGGTGGCGAAGGCAACCGCGAGTTCTTGCTCGCCGTCCAGCGGACGCGTTAATCTCTGGTTATGTCTAGCACCCCGCTAAGCGTGTCGGAATTGGCCGATGTCTTAAAGGGGCAGTTAAAGGATTTGGGGTCGCTCTCCGTTGTTGGCGAAATCACCGGCTGCAAACTCTACAATAACAACACGTACTATTTTACGCTGAAAGATGCCGCCTCACAGGTGAGCGTCGTCCTCTTTGCTTTTCACAGTAAGCCGAATATTGAGTTAACCGACGGACGTCGGGTCATCGTCGCCGGCGCGATGGATTTCTATGCCAAGACGGGCAGGCTTTCGCTGATTGCAAAATCGATTGTGGCTGATGGCGAAGGTGACCTTTGGCGCCGCTACCTTGAGCTCAAGGCACGGCTCGAGGCTGAGGGAATTTTTGACCCTGCGGTTAAGCGGGCGCTTCCTGAGTTCCCGCGGACGGTTGCATTTGTGACTTCACCTTCCGGTGCCGTGCGCCGCGATTTTGTGGAGGTACTTAAGACGCGTCGATGGTCTGGGCGCGTGATCATCGTGCCTGCAATCGTGCAAGGAGCGGCCGCAGCCGCTTCGATGGTCAAAGCTTTAGCCCGTGCGGTCGCCATTCCA
>CAIYUD010000163.1 GCA_903929325.1 uncultured Opitutia bacterium
GATGGTAGACTTGATCTCCGAGACCTGTAAACAGTGTTTCAGTACAAGCACGATGAAGCAGCTCCAGGACAAAGGAATATGACTCGGGGCAAGGAACAGCTGGCACTGGAAACTGCACATAACAAAAGAGGAGCTCCAGAGGGTCACGGGGGAGCTAAAATGTGTTCTTGCCATGAACCAACTCTCACAATTGTAGGAAGTGGCCGTTAAATCGGAGTTAGCTTCATGAAGCCAAAATATCACTAAATGACGAAGGCGTGTACAAACCACAGCCGGCCATGGTGGATACCCGCGCATCTTAGCCCACACACGCTCGCCAACTACAAACTGGGACATGACAAAATATGCCGCCTGCTTGAAAAGCTTCTGTAAATTGGAAGTCTTTCACGAGCGCATACAAATTTGGTTCAGATGGAGGCCACGACAGGCGTGCCGGAGAAGATCCCAGGCGTGATTGAGTGGCAACACCTAGACAAGCGTGTCTTCTATACTTTAGGTCTGCCTCAGTCGTTGGGTCTATCGGATCTGTCCACGCAATATCGCATTGTGCGATGCGTGCTGCGAATGGTTCCCTTGTGCTTTGTGACCCTGTAACGTCTATTCTTGCGAGTCATGTTGCATTCATCCGTTGTGATCTGCCTCTTCTCTGAACATCTCTTGCGTCTTCCAAATCATGAAGGACCTGCTTGCGATTCATTCCTTCTGCAAAGGCGCGATGACATCGCTTTGCTTTTCGCTTGAGCATACCCTATTATGGAACTGTTCCGTTTTCCTCTCATTTTGTGACGCGCTGTTAGTTGTGACCTGTTTCGTTGCACGACCGTCTTTGCCCTCAAATAACGTCGTTTTCTTTGTCTTGCTCTAATCGATTGTTTTAAACTCGTTCTTAATATTTTTCCACCTTTTACAGGACCCCTGGCAACGGTTGCAACAAGATTCACTGTATACCCCATGAACCTGGTGAAGACCCGAATCCAAGTTAGCTGCCCTGCTTGGTCTCCGTCATTTAGACTCTCTGTCATTTTAATTTACTGGGTCTACCAGTAATAATGCTCTTGGTCTTTCTCTGTGGTCTCTGGTGCTGAATTCAGGGCAATAAAACTGACCATCAGATGTGTTAGATGCAACGTCGGCAAGCCGTGTATTCTGGCACATTCGATACCTTTGTGAAGATCGTCAAGCTTGATGGGCCTAAGGGGGCTTTTCGGTCAACTCCGTCGCAGCGTTGAACTCCCAGCTGTACGTTGATGTGTTGTACTTGTGTCTGTTCGTTGGTATGTTGCAATGCCACATGCGCGTTTACATGGATCCCAAACTTGACGGGATATGAGCCCGTACAACATATACGTTTTTCCCTCCTCTTGTTTTCAGTGCGCTCCAGGTACGTCGCCATCAACGAGCTGCTGCAGGAATAGCTCTCCGCGCAGCCGCACTATGTCCGTGAGCTGGTCGCCAGTGGGGTGTCGTCCCTTCGTGACTTAGGCTGGCGACTGCGTTGTCTGATTGTACTTCTGTTATTGAAAAAATCAGCCGTTCATGCGGTGTACGTAGACCCTGGCCGTCCCCATCGACGTGATGTCCCATACGCTAACGGTCCAAGGCCTAGATGTCCACAGAAGAATACAAAGGATGCACGCGCGGTGCCTCGGCGATCCGACGTCCTTGTCTATAAACCATTGGCCGTGGACGAAGTTACGACCCTAAACTGCGCGCCATTTACTGCGCCGTGCAACCTTTTCAAAACAATGGGATAGTGAAGGTGAATGTCATCACACCATGATTAGCAGCACGTTTCTAGCATATGACTCCCAAAGTTGCTGCATGCCACCTGAAAATGAATTGCCGACTTGATTTTCGAAGGTCAACCAACCCAATCAACCTGGATAGTTTTCATTCGATTCGTTTAACTATGATGTATTGCTGTTGAAATGTGTTGTCGATCATGTATGGACGACGAGCAAAGCAGTGGCTCGCAAAGAATAAACAACGCTTTGATAAAAACAAGTGCATCCCCGACAAGCGATGTGTACGCAGACGAGTGGATTTTGTCGTTTCCAACGAAAGTAATATCGCATTTACGTTTTCGTCAGTCTTCGGATGTGATGTAAACCAATAAAGCAAAGAGAAGCAACCAAAGCATACTACGTCATGTGTAGCTCAAGCTTCCATTGACGGACCACTGGTAACGTGGAATCGCCGTTGGTGATTCTTTGCAGCAGCAGGTTGGTATCGCGCGGAACAACGAAGATGAGGTCCATTTCCTTGATCAACCCCTTTCCAATCTTCAACTTACCGATGGCCTCGAGGCCGCTTCTTGTTATGCCATGACTCTCCGAAACAGTCATCTGGACGAACGTACTTGGGGCAAACACAC
>CAIYUD010000164.1 GCA_903929325.1 uncultured Opitutia bacterium
AGTGCTAGGCGTACCGGTTCAATCAAAGACATTGGACGGCCTCGACTCTTTGTTATCCATTGCACAAATGCCCGCAGGGGTTCCGGTGCATACGTTTGCGATTGGCCGTGCAGGGGCTACGAACGCCGCCCTTGGTGCTGCAGCAATTTTAGCACTCTCGGATGCTGCCCTCGCGATTCGCTTAGATAAGTTCCGTTCCAAGCAAACCCGCACGGTTCTCGCCAACCCTGTGCCCGGTCGTAAGGGCAAGCGTCGCTGAGCTGATGGCCACACCCTTGCTTGCGGGATCCACGGTTGGCATTCTTGGCGGAGGGCAACTTGGCCGCATGTCTGCAATGGCTGCGCAGCGACTCGGCTACCGGGTGGTGACGTTTGACCCTTCACCAAGCGCATGCGCATCGGCCGTGGCCGACACGCACATCACTGCAGCTTGGAACGACGAAGCCGCCCTCCGTCGCTTTGCCGGCCTTTGCCAGCGTGCGACTTTAGAGTTCGAGAACATTCCTCCAGCAACGATCCGCACCGTTGCAGAAAAAATCTCTGTTCACCCAAGCGCAGACGTTCTTGCGATATGCCAGAATCGCCGTCGCGAAAAAGAATTTCTGAAGAACAGCGGAATTCCATGCGCACGCTTCGAAGTTGTTTCAAGCGCTCCTGAATTAAAAAACGCGGTTGCCCGCATCGGGACGCCCTGCGTTCTCAAAACCGCAGACTTTGGTTATGACGGCAAAGGACAGGTAAAGATCAAGGATGGCTCAGTTGATCTCGATGCTGCGTGGTCCCAGCTTGGATCTCCCCAAGGCGTTCTCGAGGGCTGGGTGCCCTTTGATATGGAAATCTCTGTGATTGTTGCCCGCACCGAAGATGGACACGTCGCTGCGTTTAGTGCTGCTGAGAACATCCACCGAAATCACATCCTTCACCTCTCCCTATGCCCTGCACGGATTTCCGAAGACGTTGCACGGAGGGCAGAGGCCTTAGCCATAAGCGTCGCCAATAAACTCCAGGTCATTGGTTTGCTCGGCGTTGAACTCTTCGTTACCAACGGCGAACTCGTCGTTAACGAGCTCGCCCCCCGTCCGCATAATAGCGGACACCATACTTTGGATGCCTGTGAGACGAGTCAGTTCGAACAACATATCCGGGCGGTGTGCGGCCTTTCTTTGGGTGGTACGAAAGTCTTAGCCCCTGCGGCCATGGTGAATATTTTAGGCGATGTGTGGCGTCAAGGCCGTCAGCCTGACTGGTCGAGCGTTCTTGCCGATCCAAGTGCGAAGCTTCATCTCTACGACAAAGGTACCCCAGCACCAGGGCGCAAGATGGGTCACATTACGGTGACGGCTGCAACGGTCGATGAAGCCGTGCGCCGCGCCGAGGCACTCCACGCAACGCTCTAAGCAATGTTAGCCGTGCAGTATTTGTTCTGGGCGAATACGTTGATTTTAGTTCCGGTTGCCCTTGGCACTTTTCTTAAAGCCTCCGTTACCGATCAGGGTGTGTTCGCGGAAAGCATCGGATGGCGCACGCTGGTTGGCTCACTTTGGCTAGCCATACTTACCTGTTCTATTCTTGGCATATTTTGGCCAGCCAGCTTTGTGTGGCTGCTCGTCTTACAGGTAATTTATAAGTCAGTGTGGCTGCTGGCCTATGTTGTGCCACGGCTCATCAACGCCCGTTATGCAGAGATTCCTGCAGGTATCACGAGCGCCTTTCTATTTATTGTACTCGTGTGGCCCTGGTTTATCCCATGGCGGCAAATCATCGCCTCACTTTGAGTGGTACCGCTTAATCGAGTAAATCTGGCCGACGCAGGAAGAAGGTAATCGGTGGCTGTGCGAGCGCAGCAAAAAGAAGGATTGCCTGAAAGACGGGCGGCTTTGCCTTAAGTCCAGCCGACTGCGCGATGTAGTTTTTTGCCATCACCTCTGTGATCATCGCAAATGCAAACATAACGCAAAGGAGCGTAAGCAATCCCCATGCCCACGCCCACCGCGGGGAATGCATTAATTTTTTCCAAGGCAGGAGCAAATAAGAGCCGACTAGAATATAAAAGTATCCCGAGAGTTGTAGCAGCACAGGCCATGTAACCTCAGTTGCTTTCCATCTCGGCCAAACACCGGTTAAATCGCGCAGCGCGTTTAGGATAAGAAAAACGCCAAATAGAATACTCAGGGTGCGCGCTTGACGGAGGCCGGTAGGAATTTCAGTAGACATAAAAGCAAGTGGTAAGAAGTCAGATTTTTAATGGACGGAAGAGTGCGACATCCGACCACTCGCCCATAATCCGCCCATCTGACCGCAAGCCTCCCCATGTAGCTCTGGCTTTAGTTTCGAAATGCATCCGTACATCGGCTTGTTCCGTTGCTAGGATTCCACTCAAAGCAAGGACACCGCCGGGTTTGACGGACGCCAGCAGGTTGTCTGCGTAGATGCAAAGGACATCGCTAATAATATTGGCGAGAACAACGTCCGCCTGACCCGTCCACCGTAAGCCTTCTTCTAGGCCCATGTGCGAGAAGCGAACGGCGTTTTCCGGAAAGCCATTCTCTCGCAGGTTGTCCAAGCTTACGCGGACTGCTTCCGGGTCCCGATCAAAGCCATCAACTTTTTGGCAACCCAAACGTGCCGCCGAGAGCGCAAGAATGCCCGAACCACAACCTGCATCCGTAACGGAAGTTTCGGTTGCGGAGTGAGAGGCGAGGTGATCCATCAACCGAATGGCGCATAGGCGGGTGGTCGGGTGGTCGCCGGTTCCAAAAGCTAGGCCTGCATCAAACCAGATAACAGCAGCATCCGCCGGAACCGTGTGTTTTCCACGCAGCCAAGACGGAACCCAATGGAGCCGCTCGTGATTCCAAGGCTTCAAATGTTCTTTGTAGGCTTCTTTCCAATCCCGATCCGCCAGTTCGTTCTGTCCGTACTTTAAGGGTAAACGTTTAAATGAAGACCGCAGATTTTCCCACGCGTCGTCCGCCTCTTTTTGTGTCTCGAAATAACCCATCACAAAGTGAGGCTTACCTGGCCCTTCATGGTAAAGCATCCAGGGTGAACGCGTGAGTTCACAAAACCAATCCTCGAGCGGCTGGCTGAGCTCAGCGGGAATTTCTTGGCGCAATTCAATCATGGCAAACGAGACCGACTGAGCTGCGCAATGACCTCGGGGAGAAGTTGGTGTTCCGCCGCGTGAATTTTGGCTGCGAACGATGCCTCCGTATCGTCGGCGAGTCGCGCGACGGTCTTTTGACCAAGGTGTGCACCTTCATCAACTGATGCGTTGACCCAATGGACGGTACAGCCGCTTTCTTTGACACCTGCTCGCCACGCCTGTCCAATACCATCGAGACCAGGGAAAGCTGGGAGAAGGCTAGGGTGAAGGTTGATAATGCGATTAGGGAATGCTTCGAGCAGCGGCGCTTTCAAAACTCTCATGAGCCCAGCAAGCACGACAAGCTCCGTACTCGCGGCTTTGAGTGCGTCCACCCAGGCCTGTTCCCGTTCAGGAGAAAACTTTGTGCGGAAGGGCCCCGGATCCAGTAATGTCGCAGGGACGCCAAACTTTGGACCCAGCTCTAAGATGCGGGCGCCAGGAATATCACAAAAAATACCGACCACCTTTGCCAAGCCGAGTCGACCTTCTTGCTGTGCACGTAGGACGGCTTCGGCGTTGGAGCCGCGGCCTGAACCAAGCAAGGCAATGCGCATGCCTCTAAAGTGGGGGTCTCTGGCTGACGGGCAAGTTGAATGGCAAGCGGTCTGTCCTCGCTCAACCGCGCCAGAGGTTCTAATTTGAGGCAATACGCCATTTATGGACCGCCGCGAATTCGTCCGACATTCTGCGCTTCTTGCCTCAACTGCACTTCTCCCCGCAGGCCTCCTCGCTGGCACATCAAGCTCGATTGGCATTCAACTCGGCATCGATGTTTTAGAGGCGCGCGGCTTCGACGCTTTGCGCGGAGTGCGTTGTGGTCTTTTAACACACCTTGCTGGGGTAAGTGCCGACGGGAGACGGACGATCGATATTCTCGCATCCGCTCCAGGCGTTAGGCTCACAAAACTATTTGGCCCCGAGCATGGTATTGACGGTAAAGCAGCCGCCGAAAAATCGGTCGCGACGATGCGTGACGCCCGCACCGGCCTTCCCGCTTATTCGCTCTATGGCGACACACGGCGACCAACCGCAGCCATGCTCGAAGGTATCGACGTCATGGTGATCGATCTTCAGGACATTGGTTCAAGGTCTTATACCTACATTAGTTGCATGCGGTATGTGATTGAGGCGTGTTTCAGTTTCCCACGACCCATTCGCGTAGTTGTTCTAGATCGACCCAATCCTTTAGGCGGAGAAAAAGTAGATGGCCCGGGATTAGATTTAAAATGGAAGAGTTACGTCGGTGCATACCCAATGCCCTATGTACATGGATTAACCATCGGCGAGATTGCCCGCTGGGCGGCGTCAACTCCAGGCGTCCTAGAGCTTGATGATGCGACACGTAAACGCGGCGTCCTCCAAGTCATCCCCATGCAAGGATGGCGACGTGATATGACTTGGGATCGTACGGGATTAAATTGGATCCCAACTTCACCGCGGATTCCCACGCATGTTGCCGCCTTCGGCTATGCGATGGTTGGCCTTGGTTGTCAGCTTGGAGACTTCCGTCATGGCCACGGACTCGACATGCCCTTCCGCTTCCTCACCTATCCAAAAAAGCGTTCTGCTGATATCGTGGAAGCCCTTGGCAGTCGTATCCCGGGTTTAACATTAAGCCCGCGCACAATGTCAGACGGCACCCAAGGCGTTTACACAACCATCACCGATTGGCGCGCTTTCCGGCCCTGTAGCGTATCGCCGCATCTTTTACGCCAGTCATGCGAGTGGAGTGGTAATCCGTGCCCGCAAGCAACACGCACCGAACGTGATCTCTTTATTAAGCACTGGGGCCGTGAAAGCATCTTTGATACCTTTAAGCGCGACGGACTGCGCACCGACGTCGATGCCATGGTTCGCGGATGGGCAGCGGAGTGTGCACAGTTCCGCGATAGTACCGCTTACGCCCGTATCTATACGTAAACAGTTTTAGTAACTACGACCTTCGCGCTTCTCCCAGTAATTGATGAAGGCACGGTTCAGCACACCCAGTCCTCCGGGAGTGGGATAGTTTCCGGTGAAATACCAATCCCCTAAGCTACTTGGACAAGCCTTGTGTAACGCTTCGATGGACTGGAAGACGATGACGAGCTCGCCCTTCCAGCCAGACTTTGTTGGGTAGACCAACTCAGCCGCTTTTCGAGAAAGTTCTTTTTCACTAAAAGCAGCGTAAATTCGGCGAACGTGATTCTGCATCTCCTGTGTCGGTTTCTTCGCTTGGGCGACGCAATCCTCGTACACTTCTCGCAACAAAGACTCTTTTCCGGTTTCTTGGCAGAGAGCGACGGCGGCTTGGAAGGCTAGGAACTTACCCATTTCCGACATGTCGATACCGTAGCAATCCGGGTAACGAATCTGCGGGGCCGTCGAAGCGATGACAATCTTGCGCGGATTTGGCCGAGCTAAGATGCGCAAGATCGATTGACGAAGGGTTGTGCCACGTACGATAGAGTCGTCGACACACACGAGTGTATCACCTTCGGTTACAGTGCCGTAAGAAATATCGTAAACGTGCGACGCCATTTGTACCCGGCTTTTCTCCTGCGAGATAAAGGTCCGGAGCTTAACATCTTTATGGGCTACTTTCTCTCCGCGAGGCCAGTTCCCTAAAATAAGTTTATCGAGAAGTGCCTCATCGAGCTTTCCGGCTTTTTGGGCTTCCAGAATGGATTTCTTAACTGCACCGCGACGGCGCACGCGCAACTCCTCCATTAAACCATACCAAGCGATTTCAGCGGTGTTAGGAATATAGGAGAAAATGGAGCGCTCAAAGTCGCCGTCGATTTCTTCGACAATTCGATCTGCGAGCGCAGCACCGAGAGCTTTACGCTCCGTATAAATACCAGGGTCATTACCGCGCGAGAAATAGATACGCTCGAAGGAACAGTGAGTTTTGGGTCCCGCGGGTAGAATGGTTTCCGTACTCACGCGACCATCAGCCTTAATAATTAGGGCTGTACCCGGCTCGATTTCTTTTACCTCGGCTTGAGAAGCGCCAACAATTGTCATCAACGCAGCACGTTCGGAAGCCACCGCAACAGAGTCATCGGTGCGCACCCACCAGCAAGGGCGGATGCCATTGGGATCACGCAGCACAAAGGTGTCTCCATTCCCAATCGTTCCGGCGATGGCATAACCACCATCCCATGCTTTAGATGACTGGCGAAGAACGCGACCGACATCAAAGTCGTGCGAGATAGCCGCTTGCAGCGCAGGTCCTTCTAGGCCTTGCGTGCGATGGTAGCGGAAGAGTCGATCATGCTCTTCATCGAGCCAGAAACCAATTTCTTCTAAGATGGATTGGGTGTCGGTCGAATAAATGACGTGAGCACCGCGCTCCGAGAGCGAACGATTAAGAGCCTCGGTATTTGTTAAGTTAAAGTTACCCGCAAGGAGCAGGTTGCGTGTCGGCCAAATCGACTTGCGCGCATACGGGTGGCAAGAGGCCGCATCGAAATTCCCTGATGTACCATAACGTAGGTGGCCTAAAAGAACTTCTCCGCCGAAATCAAAATGCCTTTTTACGGTGTCGCCCAACTCAGGGACGATAATGCCATCGCGCACCTTGGCGTTATACTCGCGGAGTTGGCGCGCGTAAATTTGGGTTAAACCTTGAGCACCAATTTCACGATCGCGGAACAGAAAGGCTTCGCCGTTTTCAGCGCCAACTTTGACGCCACCAATACCCGCACCATCTTGTCCGCGGTTGTGCTGTTTCTCCATTAAGAGAAAGAGCTGATTAAATCCGTGGAGCGGAGAGCCGTAGCGTTGCTCGTACCATCCCAGGGGCTTTAGCAGCCTGACGAGGGCGATGCCACATTCGTGCCTTAGGTTGTCGCTCATTGGCAGGGAGAGTTTGCTTCTTTCCCGCTCGGTATGTCCAGCGTGGACTCTCTTTATCCGCGAAGAACACGTCCGAGGCGGTCCAGGCTATGCTCAATCAGGCCTGCCATATCCTTAGCACCCAAGAAACCCTTGTCTTTATGGTGGTCGGCTAGCCCACCTGCCAGTTCGCTGACGCGGTCAGGGGTGGAAAGCGGTAATTCCGCCAGGGCGAGCAACAAGTCCTTCACGCGATCCGGTGCAGCTAAATGCCGACGGTGAATAAGGGATTTTTCTTCAACCCGATACTGGTCTGCGGTGGCGGCATTAATATGCTGGGCACAAAGGTCGACAAACGGACGGTTTTCTTTGAATGAGCCAGGCAGGTAAAACTTTAGGCGACCGTTGTAGCATTGTTGGTCGAAGTCCATCGCCCGCACGCGGATAGACGTCGCATCAAAATCAGGAGTGACGGCTACCACGAAATTGTAAGCCCGCATGTCACCGAGCAGTCGGACCAAGCACCGCTCCTCAAACTTGATGAGCTCTTTCGCAAGACGGACAGGGTGATAATTTGTGCCCTCCAGCCAGCGAGCTGCGAAACGGTCGCCCGGTATACCTGTGACGTGCTCTTCGACGAGGGTAGATAATTCTGTTAAGTAATGCATGCGGTTCGGCGAAAGCAGGTGCTCAAGCTCCAAACCCGCGATACGCGAAGCATCCGCAATCTTCACATAGAAATAGTCATGATTCTCATTATAGGCATTCACGATCCGGATGCGGAAAGGCTGTGAATTGCCAAAGGCGCAGTAATCAATGCGATCGACGAAAACGTGACGGAAAACGCGCATACC
>CAIYUD010000165.1 GCA_903929325.1 uncultured Opitutia bacterium
CGTATTGGTAAAATTAAGGCCATCCACTCATGGCAAGCCAATCAAGGGAATCAGTGGACTCAGCGCACCTCACTACCAGACCCAGCAACGGCTCCGGCTAACGTAGATTGGGACCTTTGGCTGGGTGGCGCACCGGATCGACCTTACGCCAACGGGGTTTATCACCCTGCGAATTGGCGCGATTGGAAAGATTTTGGCGGAGGTACCTTAGGTGACTTCGGTTGTCATATTTTCGATCCTGTTTTCACGGCACTCGGATTAACCGCACCTATAAGTGTGATTGCAGAGAATAGTGGCGTGAATCCACAGACATGGTCTGCGTCGCAAACGGTACACTACATTTTCCCAGGCACACCTTTCACAGCGGAGACAACCCTACCCGTCACTTGGTACGATGGTGGACGCCAACCGGATCCAGCCCTCGCCCAAATGCCCGCTGGCATGAGCCTACCGAGGGAAGGGTCGTTGTTTGTAGGCGAGGAAGGCACTGTCATTTTACCCCACGTCGGAAACCCCATGCTTTTCCCAGTTGAGAAATACGGGGTCACGCTGTCGCCGGGCGACGCAACTCGACGAAAACGTAAACTCGCAGCTGGGGAAAAAGATGAACGTAAAGTTGCTGAAATTGAAGTCGTCGAAGCACGCAACCACTACCATGACTGGGTCGATGCCGCCCTCGGAGGTCCTGAGACAACCGCGAACTTCGCCTACGCCGGGCCGCTTACGGAAACTGTGTTACTTGGGACAATCGCCACGCAAGTTCCTGGAAACAAACTTTTGTGGGACCAAGCGGCAATGCGTATTACCAACAATGAACAAGCGCAGTCGCTCGTCAGCAGGCCATATCGCAAAGGCTGGACTGTCTAAGCGGGCATAGGTCTTTGGTAGAGCCTGTGCGTGCACATGGATGGATTAAGGGAGACAATACCTAAAAACCGCTCACTTATACCCGATGAATACATGGCAAGAAAGTGACGGCAAATTACGGCAAACGTTTTGCTTCAGCGATTACAACGCGGTGCGGCGATTCGCCAATCAGGTTATGGAAATTGCTGACCAGCAAAACCATCATCCTGATATGACAGTGTCCTACCATACCGTCACTGTAACGATTGTGGAACACGATACGGGCAAGGTTGGCGAAAAGTGCCGGAAGCTCGCGGCCGCTATCAGCCAAGCCTACGCAGCATAGCCTCTCCCAAAAGCACTGTTCATAAAGGGCTGGTCGTGTATTAGGCTAATTTGCACTTTGGCACATTCTCTCCACTATTCCCTCGATGCCCAAACCCGATAAAAACGATATCGAACGCCTTAGCCGCGGAGAATCGACACGTGGTAAGATCGGTAATCGCGGAGTCGGACACCGGCTTACCCAAAAAGAGCGCATTCTTTTCGAAGCCGCCAAGCGCCAGGGATTTCTTAAAATACCCGTTAAAGGTATCCGAAAAAACGTCATCAATATTTACCAGCTCTGGTGCCAAGCCGAAGGCCGCAGTTTTATTACCCGGTAGCCCATCAAAGTGATGGAGAGTTAACGACTAAAATTGCTACGCAGGTATTTGGAGATGCCCGACTTTAACAAGAATAGTGGAGCCTTCGGATTCGGTGAAGGGACGGTGATGACTCAGGTGCGGACTACGAATCCAGGTACCAGCACGATAGGCGCCGTGCTCATCGCAGAAGACGCCTTCCAACACAAAAATCTCCTCCCCTCCGACATGCGTGTGCGGATTGAAACGGGTATGGGGCGCCCAACGGACCAAGGCGGTATGCTTGGTGAGTCCTTGATGCAGCGAGGTGACGTTTAACCCAGGCACCATGCCCTGATGCCAGTCCAACTTGTCTCCAACAAGGGCGAAGGAGTCGTCTCCTTTCACGCTCCAATCGCGACGGTTCTCGTAAAGGACACAGCCAGTCTGAGTCCGCAGCTCTGTGACGTGACCGGGAAGGAGGCGAACATACGAGAGCGGCCCAAAGGAATCTTCGCCGATCAAAAGAACTCCTTGGACAACGA
>CAIYUD010000166.1 GCA_903929325.1 uncultured Opitutia bacterium
GTTAGAACGCCCAACTTGGTAAGCGCGCTCATAGACATAGATATCTCGGTTATAATCAGCGCCACCGTTTTCCAGGTAAAGGCTCTGCGCAACGGACGTTGTCCCGAGAGGGATAATTTCAAACGTATTGTATGAGGGATTAGCTCCGTTTGTGTAGTAAGTGAAACTTGCTGATTCCGCATTCCCGTTGCTTTCACCAAAATTTATGCCGCCATAAGAACCGTATAGACGCGATCTGGCCGCAGAATACGGGTAGCCGCTGCCATTGTAGCCCCAATTAAAGTAAGTAGTCGCATAACCGTAGACACCTGCATCCACGTGCGTGGTGTTAAGACTGAGGGAGAGCGTGCTGTCCACTCCGTCGCCACCGCCGTCAAAGGCACGCGGCTCACTTACAACCCAATCATTTAAATAATAGGCTTCTGAAGAGGCGGTGGCACCGAGCAGGGCAGCGGCGACGAGGAGTGTGCGGTGAATGCGGATGTTCATAATGATTGAACAGTCGATAAGGACGACCAACGCATCGCTCGTCTACAACAATACCCATATATTAGAATATATATATTTACGTCTTTTATACACAAACAGCCCAGGAGCTCATTCAAACGACTAAAAGTCCGTGGCTTGTCACGGGCATGTGACATCTGAACGCATACTATGCTTAGTCTTGTCAAAGCACACACCTCAGCCAAATACACTTTTCGATGAAAAAAAGTACTGTCGCCCTCCTGTTGAGCATCGTCACCTCTGTCCTCGGATCAACAACTGCGGACAACGGCCACTTTCTGCTGATTGGCGACTGGGGGCGTGGGCCTGAAGACCCCAAGCGACATGCCGCGCAACAGCAAGTTGCTGACGCCATGGGCAAGGCGACTGCCAACAATAAGCCGGCTGCGGTCATTTGTCTTGGGGACAATTTCTATCCGAATGGCGCTTCAACGGTAGACAGCCCTCTCTTTGATTTTGCTTTCGAGAAAGTCTATACAGCACCCTCACTCCAGGTCCCCTTCTGGGTCGTGTTAGGCAATCACGATTACCACATTTCAGCAAAGGGCGAACTGGACTACGCCGCACAACGTAAAGGCACTGGCCGATGGACAATCGATGCACGCTACTGGTCGCGCACAGTTGAGGTCGCGCCAGGCGTTAAAGCCAAATTCATCTTTCTCGATACGTCTCCCTTTGTTGCCGAATATAGTAAAGGCGAAGAGGGCACTCGGATGTCTGAAATCCGAACACAAAGCACCGCCAACCAACTCGCTTGGCTTGATAAAGAACTGGCCGAGCCTGGTATCGCTTGGCGAATTGTCTGCGGCCATCACCCAATTTGGTCCGGCGGAGACCACGGCGATACTGCGGAAATGAAAAAGTTAGTTCTACCAATTCTACAGAAACATAAAGTTCAACTTTATGCCTGCGGACACGATCACCATGCAGAAGTTTTTGTACGCGATCAGCTGACAGCAGTCATTTCAGGGAATGCTTCAGAGACTCGTACAATTAAGGAAACCCAAGGCTCACTCTTTCGTAGCAAGAAACTTGGCTTCGCCGATCTCACTTTAGGCTCAGATAAAGGTGAACTGCGCATGATAGACGCTGACGGTAATGTCATGTTCACCCAGTCACTTACCCGCTAAGCACGCACGAACCGTCCACAAAAAGGCCGCCCGGAAAGGCGGCCTTTTTAATGGAATCTGAAGGCCGATTACGCCTTCCAGCCACAGACCGCGCCTGCGTACTGAGCGTGGATACCAAGCTCCTCTTCGATGCGCAGGAGTTGGTTGTATTTCGCAACGCGATCTGATCGGCACAGCGAACCTGTCTTGATTTGGCCAGCGTTCAAACCGACAGCGATGTCAGCAATCGTCGCGTCTTCGGTTTCACCAGAACGGTGCGAGATGATTGCGCTATAGCCAGCGCGCTGTGCCATTTGCACGGCATCGAAGGTTTCGGTGAGTGAACCGATTTGATTCACCTTCACTAAGATGGAATTGGCGGTCTTGGTTTCAATACCACGAGCCAAGAACTCTGTATTGGTGACAAAGAGATCGTCGCCGACTAGCTGGGTGGTTGCGCCGAGGGCATCGGTTGCTTTCTTCCAGCCCTTCCAATCAGCCTCGGAGAATCCGTCTTCAATCGAGACGATGGGATAACGCTTTTGCAGGTCTTTGTAGAAGGCAATCATCTGATCCGAGTTGCGCTGCGACTTATCTGACTTGTGGAAGGTATACTTGCCGGTCTTCTCGTCGTAGAATTCGGAAGCAGCTACGTCGAGAGCCAGGAAGATGTCTGTACCGAGCTTGAAGCCGGCTTCTTTGACCGCTTTGGCAATGGCTTCGAGGGCAGCTTCATTGGAAGCAACCTTCGGGGCGAAGCCACCTTCGTCGCCCACGGAAGTCGAGAGGCCTTGTGCCTTAAGAACTTTTTTCAACGCATGAAATACTTCAGTACCCATGCGCAATGCTTCGCGGAAAGTCGGTGCGCCGCGTGGGACAATCATGAATTCCTGAATATCGACCGGTGCGTCTGAGTGAGCCCCGCCATTCATGATATTCATGAGAGGGATCGGGAGCACTTTTGCGTTGGGTCCGCCAATGTATCGGTAGAGCGGCATGTTGCGGGCCTTGGCAGCCGCATGCGCTGCCGCCATCGAGACGCCGAGAATCGCATTCGCACCGAGCTTCGACTTGTTCTTAGTACCATCGATTTCGAGCATCGCATGATCGACGCCGAGCTGATCACAGGCGTCAAAACCAAGTAACTCGGGGGCGAGGATGTCGTTCACATTGCCGACTGCCTTGAGAACGCCTTTTCCGCCGTAGCGCTTCTTCGGGTCGATACCTTTCGCAAACTCTTTAGCCGGTACAGTACCGTCGCGTAGCTCGTGCGCTTCGTGCGTGCCCGTGGATGCACCCGAAGGTACCGCGGCACGACCGAGAGCGCCGCCAGACAGGACAACGTCGACTTCGAGAGTGGGGTTGCCGCGTGAGTCCAAGATTTCGCGGGCTTTAATGTCTACAATGGTAGTGGTCATGGATAGAAGTGAGGCTCAATGGCTAGCGGTAGAGACGGGGGTAGGTCAAGACAGCCTCGAGCAACACGTGAGAAACAAAGCGGCCCGCCAAAAGGCGGGCCGAAAAGTGGTGGGAATAGCAGGACTCGAACCTGCGACATCCTGCATGTCATGCAGGCGCTCTAACCAACTGAGCTATATTCCCGTAAATACCGACTACTGAGAAAAGGGACTTAAGGGGCCTTGGCAAGCCCGGCTTGGAGTCACGTCGGAATCCAGCTTAACCAAGCAATTTAGGGTCTATCTCGTGGTTGCCATGGACGGCTTTCACGTCGTCCAGTGCCTCGATAACGTCAATAAGTTCGAGCACCCCCTTGGCTATAGCGGCATCCTTAAGCGGCACATAAAGGTTAGGAACATAGGCAAGCTCGCTCGAGGCAGGCTTTAATCCTTTATCCTCTAACGCTTTGGCGAGGGTGTAGTAATCGGACACCGCACAAAGGATTTCAAAGTGATCGCCATGATTGATGACATCTTCGGCACCCGCATTCAGCGCGAGCTCCATTAAAGCATCTTCTGTGATAGCATCAGCGGAGAGTAAGATTTGGCCTTTGCGCTGAAAGCCATGCGAGACGGCACCTGCTTGCGCCATGTTGCCGCCATGTTCCGCAAAAGCATGACGCACTTCCGCAGCGATGCGGTTCTTATTATCCGTCGTCACTTCAATAATTAGCCCTACCCCACCCGGTGCGTAACCTTCATAAGCAAATTCTTCGTAAACCACGCCAGGGATTTCGCCCGTACCTTTTTGAACGGCGCGTTTCACGTTGTCCGTCGGCATGTTGGCGGCTTTGGCTTTATCAAGCACTGTACGTAGACGTGCATTTGAATCTGGGTTTCCGCCTCCAGCCTTCGCCGCAAGCGTGAGCTCTTTGGAGAGAACCGAGAAAACTTTTCCGCGCTTGGCGTCGATGACCGCCTTATGCCGCTTTGTCGTATGCCATTTACTATGGCCGCTCATATTCGGGGTGTGTTTGAGTTATACTTTAGTGACAACAGTTAATTTGTCACGACGTTGAATCATCCAAGTTTGCCCAATTTGCAATACGTTCTGGAAGGTCCAATAAAGGGTAAGCGCTGCGGGCATACTGTAGCAAATGAGCGGGAACATCATCATCATGATGGACATTACAGTCTTTTGTGTTTCGTCGGTACCCGTTGTCGGCGTCATCCGCATGGATATCCACATGGTGATTCCCATGAGCAACGGTAGTGGATTAACCGGGACAGATCCAAGGTGAGCGATGGTGTCAGGACGTGCTAAGTCAGTTATCCAAAGAAATGCCTGCAGGCGCATCTCGGGCGCATGCTGGAAGGCAGAATAGAGGCCGAAGAAAATCGGCATCTGCACGAGAATTGGGAAACAGCCTGCCAGCGGGTTTACGCCGTGCTCCTGGTAGAGCTTAAGCATTTCCTTCTGAAGACGCTCTGGGTCTTTTTTATATTTTTCCTGCAAGGCCTTCATCGGGCCTGCGACTTTAGCCATGTTTTTAGCAGCACGTTGCTGTGCGGTCGTCAGCGGCCAAGTGACTAACTTTAAAAGCAATGTGAGCAGAAGAATTGCGAACCCCCAAGCCCACGCACCGACACCATCAATAAGCCAGTGAAC
>CAIYUD010000167.1 GCA_903929325.1 uncultured Opitutia bacterium
GCCTTCCGCATGCAGGCCTCTGTACCAGAACTTTCCGAACTCAAAAGCGAACCAAAGGCTTCGACAGATCTTTACGGCCCTGACGCCCTCAAAGACGGATCATTTGCGAATTGTGCCCTACTCGCCCGTCGTCTCGCCGAACGCGGCGTCCGCTTCGTGCAAGTCTTCCACCGTGGCTGGGACCAGCACGGCGACCTACCGCGCGACCTTGCTTCACAATGCAAAGACATCGATCAAGCTTGCTGGGGGCTTATTCAGGATCTCAAACAGCGCGGGATGCTTGAAGACACGCTTGTTGTATGGGGCGGCGAGTTTGGACGCACAGCCTACTGCCAAGGCGGGCTTACACCTACCAATTACGGGCGCGACCACCACCCTCGATGTTTTACACTTTGGATGGCTGGCGGCGGCGTGAAGCCAGGCTACGTCCACGGCGAGACCGATGAACTGTCCTACGACATCGTCAAAGACCCCGTTCATATCCGCGACTTGCACGCCACGATTCTCAATCAGATTGGCCTAGACCACGAAAAATTCCGCTACCGCTACCAAGGCCTCGATCAACGTCTTACAGGGGTCGAGCCGGCCAAAGTCGTTAAAGAGCTGCTAGCTTAAGCCATTCAATCATCCCAATAAAAAGGCCCCCATGTGAACGGGGGCCTTTTTGTTGGCACGGAACTTAGGCCTTCGCATGTTTCAGTTTACCAAGGATTTGCGGTGTTATTTCTGCATATAATAATGAATCAGAAAGTTCTCTAAAAAAACCATCTGCTAATAACTTGCCATCAGATTTGTGTCTTTTAGGTAATCAGTTATAGATATAAGATAATAAAACTATGCCCCTCAGGAAGCAAAGCCTTATTGACCAAGTTGAAGCTGCACTCGCAGCCGAAATCGCCACTGGAAAGTGGCGCGAGATTCTCCCGGGCCTTCGCTCATTGGCCAATGAGTTGCAGGTGAGCGTCCCAACCCTTTCGGCAGCCATTGACCGCCTCGTTTCAAAAGGCGCCCTTACAAGCCAAGGCGGTCGCAAGCGCTTCCGGATTCAAAATAGTCGCGCAGCCCTTCAGCCGAGCCTGAAAGGTGGAGAGCGCATCCTTATCATCACGCCTCTTGGAGGAGTTTCGGCTCTAAATAAAGTTACGGCAAACGTGGTGCAAGGTATCAACCGCGACATGAACCGTCGCGGTTGGCTAGTGAACTATGCCGAAGTCGATTTCTTTGATGCAAAAAGTACCCGTAGAAAATGGGACGACCTCATTACCGGAAACAAGGTTAGCCTAATTATTATCGTATTCGGTCGCGAAGTTATCGGGAAATGGGCTCTGTCCACTGGTCTGCCTGTCTGCTTCTTAGGAGGAAATGCCGGCGACTTACCGATACCCGTTATCGCAGTGGATATCTCAAAGGTCATTGAGGATGCCCTCGAAAGATTGATACGCCTTGGCCACAGAAACTTCTTCATCCCACTCGGCGTTATCCATCCAACACTCGTAGCCAAAATGCATGCAGCCTACAGCGTCACCCTCAGCAAACATGGGCTTAACTTCAATCAGACCATCCAGATGCCCGTGAGTACCACTCGTAACCCTGAAACACTTTGGCGCGCAATGGATTGCGCCTGGGAGCAATCCGAAAAGCCGACTGCACTTATTTTTCTAGACTGGAACACGTGCGTCGCCGGAACTTCTTACCTCGCAGCCAAAGGACTACGCATACCCGACGACATATCAGTTGTCATACTGGCAAATGAAAATAGCTCTGAATGGTTCCGGCCACACCTCGCACATTACACATTCCCGGAAAACGATTTTATCAAAGCCGTATCTGCATGGACACAAAGCAAGGGCTACAACCGAGATAAATTACTTCAACATATGCTTAAGACCTTTAATCCTGGAAAATCACTGGCGCCCTTGAAACGACTTAATGAAGTGAAATCCTGAATCTTAAGCGTACCGAGCCACAGCTTATAAATCGACGTTATCGATGAGTCGGGTTTCTCCCAAGAAACCAGCGACTGCAATCACGCTAGACCCACGCGTAACCTTATCGACAGGCCGCATCGTCTCGCGGTCGACAATCGTAATATACTGCAGACGAAACGCGGTCTCATCGGCAAGTTGACGCGTGGCTGCCGCAAGCAAAACAGCTGCCTGAAGCTCCCCGGCGACAACGAGAGCTTGGGCACGTCGCAGTGCCTCTGAAATAACACGTGCTCGCGCACGGTCCTCGGGAGCAAGGTAACGGTTCCGTGAGCTCATCGCTAAGCCGTCGGCCTCGCGCTCAGTAGGTGCTGCCACGATACGTACAGGCATGTCTAAATCGCGCACCATACGTCGAATCACCGCAAGTTGTTGTAGGTCTTTGCGCCCAAAGATGGCTACATCTGGCGAGCAACTGTTGAGAAGCTTTAGGACGACTGTCGCCACACCGCGAAAATGTCCCGGACGGAACTCTCCGCAGAGGCCCTTGGACACCGTTTCCTCGTGAACCCAGGTGGAGTGCTCGGTTGGATAAAAATCTGCACCGGGAGCAAAGATGACATCGACGCCACGTCCTTCGCAAAGACGACAATCCTCATCAAACGGGCGCGGGTATTTTGAAAAGTCTTCCTTTGGACCAAACTGACTCGGGTTCACAAAGATAGAGACCACACAGCAGGTTGCCTCGCGTCGAGCAAGGTCGA
>CAIYUD010000168.1 GCA_903929325.1 uncultured Opitutia bacterium
GCGCGCTCCATGGCAGCGAGTGCTACCCGATGGCCAATTTCGTCGGGTTTGCCAGGTTGCGCTTGATAGTCATTCGGTCCGACAGAAATTCCTGATACCCCAAGTCTTTTTATCCAAAGGGCAGGGCCAATCGGGATGACCTTGAGTTCCTGGCCTTGATTATCCTTGAGCCATGACTCGATGAGCTCTGGCCCGACACCTGCAGGATCTCCGCAGGTCATGGCAATCGGACGTCGATTCATCGTGTCGGAGGGGTAGGGAAGAGTTCGAGCTGCGAAGACTTCACCATATCATAGACGCGCAATAGGCGGAGCAACTGAAGGTTGTCGGATTTAGCATAACTCTGATTGGATTCAACTCGCTGAATCATGCTTTCGAGAATTGTTCTAAAAGTTAAAACGTGGTCCACGCCATGTTCGCGAAGCAGGGCGATACTCTCATTGCGCTGAGCTTCTTGAGTAGGAATACCTGGGAGAACGAGGATCTTGGCTAAATCTGGACCCGCATTTTCGGCTAAATCCGCAAAAGCATCTTGAGCAGATTCGACGGCTTCTTTGCGCACAAATTCCAAGAGATCGCCTTTGCGAATCATTGCTGGGGTCACTGCTTTGACGGTGTGCCAGCCCTTGATGGCGACGACTGCTCGGGAGATACCGCCGAGATCGGCTGCAAATAACTGGAAGGCAGGCTTAATTTCTCGGTTGGGCGACGGATGGATAACGAGCAAATCTGATTCCTCGTCTGCACGCTTGCGGCGCGATTGCACAGCGTATTTCCGAGACTGGCGGACGAAAAATCCGTTCAATTCGAAATACTCTCGAACCAGATTGTCATCAAAGCCTGCCATACCAAGAGCAGGGTTATACAGTCAGACTGCGGGGTCAACGGCTTATGCCGACTAGAGCACGAAGCCGGCTGGAGCGATCGCGACCGTGAACTCACCTTTCAGACTGCCGCCACGCAGCGCTGGCACGAGTACTGAGAGAGGGGCAGTCTTAATGGCTTCATGAAGCTTGGTTACTTCACGTCCCACACAAACCACACGCTCTGGTCCAAGTACTTCAAGCATTTCGCCCAGAAAGGCATCAATCCGATGACAAGACTCATGGAGTACAACGGTTTCATCTGCCGCTATGACAGTCTCCAGGAAGCGTTTGCGCGCGGCACTTTTAGGTGCAAGAAAGCCAACAAATCGAAAAGCATTGGTCGGCAAACCTGACGCAGAGAGTACGGCAATGGCTGCACAGGGACCGGGAATGGACGTCACCGTGAGTCCACGACGTGCGCACGCACGCGCAGCACGAAAACCTGGATCACTAATTCCCGGTGTGCCTGCATCGGTGACCACGGCGACGCGTTCGCCAGCCGCAACGCGATCAGCGAGTACTTCGCCCATTTCCAACTCGTTGTGGTCATGGTAAGCGATGAGGCGCGCCTCGATACCAACAAGCTTGAAGAGTTTTCCCGTGGTACGCGTGTCCTCACAGGCAACAACAGTAGCTGTGGAGAGTGCCTCGCGGGCACGGGGTGATAGGTCGCCGAGATTACCGAGCGGCGTCGCAATCATTAACAAGGCTCCGCCGGATTTCGGCGCGCCGGAAGCGGACATTAGCGAGCGGGGCCCCCAGGGGCAATGCCCGGCAGGCCGCCTTCCCAACTCGCGGGCTGTGCTTGGGGTAAGTCAGAACTGTCTGTGCCACCTTCATTTGAAGACGCGCAGCCTGTAACAGTGAACAAGGCGACCGTCGCGAGTCCAAAGAGTGCGACTCGGATCGCCATATGCTTAGCGAGCAGAAATCTTACCCGTGAAAGGCACGAGTGTTACCACTTGGCCACGGCCAAGGGCATCGAGGTCGCTTCCAGGCTGAATCTGGGCGATGCAGAACGAATTATCGACAAGCGAAATGCTGATTTTGCCGACATCCTTTTCGTTCACCCGCATGGAGAATCCTTGTTCAGCACGGATGCCTGAATCTTGGCCGACCGAGAAGGTGATGAGACCTTGTGATGGCGAGATGGAGATGACGCGCGTCTTGAGAGTTTCTGGGCCGACTTCTACGCGGACGCTACCGTTGTCGACGTATGTAGGGTTGCTAGGGAAGGGTGGCTTTTCGCCTTTCATTTGAGCCGTCGACCAATTGTAAAGAGCCGCGTATTTACGGACGACATCTTCTTTAACGAGCTCGGTCTTATTCTTTGAAGCAATCTCGGCATCAAGTTGTTCTTTGGTGAACATCGCAGCAATCTGCTCAGTCTTCTTGGCGAGCTCTTCTTTAGTTTGGCTGAGTTGTCCGCTGAAGGAATCACGCTCACTGGTAACGGTCGCAAGACTCGATGTGAGCTCGTCGCGTTTGCGGGTGAGGTCTGTTTTTTCTCCTTCGAGCTTGGTGACATTATTACCAAGTTCTTCGATGCGCGTCTTCTTGTCAGCGACATCAGCCATTAAGTCCTTAATGGTCCCGTCACGTTCGATGACCACTGCCCGACTTGCATCAAGGGCGACAACGATGGAAGGGATTTTGTTAACGCGGGAATCGAAATCATTACCGGCGCCTTCTTTGACGAGGCAGGCGGTTTGCTTCATCACGAGGTCGACTTTGCCGTAGAGCAGGTAGACGAAAACTCCGCTGGCGATAGCTGCGGTGATGGCGATGAGGCGGATGGCCAGGTTAGTTGACTTGGTCATGGTAAGGGAGGGTGTTTTAAAGCCTGAAAGTTACTTCGGCCGGATCAGGGTGCGGGGTGCACTCTAAGCGACCATTGCTTGAAAGGCGGAGACAAATCTTGAACACCGTTTCCTCGGTCCCCTCAAGCCCTATCTGTTTGGAGATGTCGCGTGCGGAACGCCATTCCCCACGGTTTATCGAGAGATTTTGCAGAATTAATTTGAGTACTTGAAGTGCTTCGCCGGCAGCCCGTTTCCCAGCTTCTACGCCCGGTTGGTGGTAAGCGTTGATATTCAACATACTTGCGTAGATTCCGACCGCCCTTTCAAACAGGGCAATGAGTTGGCCTGTCGACCGAGCGTCCACTCTGTCAATAGTGAGGGTTAGGCTAGACTTCTTTTGGGCTGAAAGTGCTTCCCGTGTACCCAGCAGGAAGGCCTGTAGGTAATCGCCACTGGTGATGCCAGGTTCAACTTCCGGGGAGTGGCCTTCGCGGTCGCGTAAAACTTCAACAAAAACGGCGAAGAAATCATCAGGCCCGTCGCGCAATTGTTGAATGTAGGCGTGTTGGTCGGTGGAACCTTTATTTCCGTAAACCGTTAACCCTTGGTGCACAACTTTTCCAGAGCGGTCGGTTTCTTTACCGAGCGACTCCATGACGAGCTGCTGCAGGTAGCGCGAAAAAAGAACCAAGCGATCTTTGTAAGGTAAAACAACCATCGCGCGCTTTGCTTTCCCTTCCGTTAAGTGTAGCCAGCTACGTGCAAGTTGTGCGGCAGGGTTACGCTCAGGATTTGATTCTCGAGTCCACACATCCATTTCCGCGGCTCCCTGAAGCAGTCCATCGATCGCGATGCCTTGAAGTGCCGCAGGCACTAAACCAACAGGTCCGAATAGACTCGTGCGGCCGCCGACCCAATCCCACATCGGGAAGCGCGCTAAAAAGTTCACAGCATATTTATCGAGCTCACTTCCTTCGCCGGTTACGACGATTGCATGTTTTGCAAAGTTTAAACCAGCAGAGCGCCATTGTCCTTCCGCTTCGCGGAGTCCATTGCGTGGCTCAGGAGTGCCGCCGGATTTCGACATCACCACCGCCAAGGTATTTCCAAGGCGACCTTGGAGTGTTGCGAAAACTCGATCAAATCCATCAGGGTCAGTATTGTCGATGAAGTGGAGTCGAAGTTTGTCGTTCGATTTGCCGAGCGCATCGGAGATGAACTGAGGGCCTAAGGCAGAGCCGCCAATACCGATGCAGAGTAACTCGGTGAACTTGCCAGCGGAGCCGCAAACTTTTCCGGTGTGTACGTCGTCTGCAAATTGACGGATTTTTTCAATCGTCGTGCGAATGGCTTCGGCCATGGCAGGGGAGGGGGCTCGGCTGGAATCGCGTAGCCAGTAATGACCAACCATGCGCTGTTCGTCTTGGTTGGCGATGGCGCCGGCTTCCAGGGCTTCCATTTCTTTACGTGCTAACTCGAGTTTCTCGCGAACGGATGGACTCAACTCCGGCAGCCGCGCGCGACTGAAATCAATCCAGAACGACATTTCGGCACCTGGGGCTGCCAAAAAATGTTCACGGTATGTATCGAACGTGTCGGCCATCTCCTTGATTCATCCCCGCTCTTGGGTTTCTGGCAAGCGTTCTCGCTGGAACTCCGCTCAACTTTACCTATAACCCTTTGTTATGCCCACTCCACTACCCCGCCGCCGTTTTCTTGGACAATTCGCAACCATCTCAATTGTATCCGGTCTCTTTGCGCGCCGTGCATGGGCTGCCGATGGCGATACGCACCCTAACATTCTTGGCCAAGGCGATTTCCGTTACCGTCCGATTGTGGATTGGGGTAAGACGGAGGGCCGCACCGTCAACGATTGCCATGCAATGGTACAGGATAAAAAAGGCCGTATCTTCCTCTTTAATACTGCTATAGCTTCATCCGAATTTTTCTGACCCTCCCTGTAATCTCCCAAGTCTGTATTGCGCCCATTTATGCCCTTGTTCAGCGGCTTTTTGATACCAAAACACAGCTTGTTCATAGCTTTTCTCGACA
>CAIYUD010000169.1 GCA_903929325.1 uncultured Opitutia bacterium
CGTCTCTGGGAGCGTTTAGTGCAAACAGCTGGTATTTCCGAAGGGATGACGTGGGCAAACTTGAGCGCCGAAGGTGCCCAATCACTCTGCCATTGGTTAACATCAGCCGAATTACCCGTCAGCGGAAAGAGTACCCATAAAGAAGAGTTTGTAACATGTGGCGGCGTCCGCCTCCGTGAAGTCGACTTTCGCACCATGGAAAGCAAAGTGACCCCAGGGCTATTCTTTGCAGGTGAAGTACTCGATATCGATGGCGTGACGGGGGGCTTTAATTTCCAGGCAGCGTGGACGACAGGGTGGATCGCCGGACAGTCAGCCGCAGAATAAAGCGAGGATTACGCCTTTAGTCTTTAGTTCTGAGGCTTTGTTCTCTTTACCCAAGTCTGTGCTTACCATTTCCAACATCTCGAAGTCCTATGGACCGAAGGAGCTTTTCTCCGAAGTGACGCTAAGCATTAGCCGTCGGGAGCGCCTCGGGCTCGTTGGTGCGAATGGTGCCGGAAAATCCACCCTCTTCCGGATCATCCTCGGCACTGAAGAACCAGACACAGGATCTGCCGAATGGGAACGTGGTTCTGACTTTGGTTTCTTACCGCAAGAAAGCGCCCCGGTTGGCGATGAAACAATTATTGAAATTGCCACAGCTGGTAGCGCCTTCCAGGCAGGCGATCCTTACGACATCGATTGGTCACTGGAACCCCGGGCCAAAAAAGTTCTGGCGGGTCTTGGATTCCGCGATGGCGATTTCGATCTTCCCGCCAAAACCTTCTCGGGTGGTTGGGTGATGCGCGCTCACTTAGCACGACTCCTCGTCAGCGAGCCGACATTACTTCTTCTCGACGAACCAACCAATCACCTCGACCTCGAAGCCCTGCTTTGGTTTCAAGAGTATCTTACACGCTACCCAGGTGGCCTTGTGGTTATCTCACACGACCGTGCCTTCTTAAACGCCCTCTGTAATGGCATGCTTGAGCTGCGCGGTGGACGTCTCCATCGCTACCAAGGCAACTATGACGCCTTCCTTCTGGAACGTGTAGCGCGCAAAGAGCAACAGGCCTCCGCCTATCGCAACAGCCAACGCGAGATTGCCCACCTCCAAACGTTCGTGGATCGCTTTGGCGCCAAGGCCTCGATGGCTTCGCGGGCGAAGTCGAAAGAGAAACAAATTGAGCGTCTCGAAGCAAAAGCTCCGGAAGAACCTGAAGACGACCTTAAGCGCATTCACTTCCGCTTCCCGCAGCCACCGCGTTCAGGCCTGAAGGTGATGAAGATGAAACATGTGCAACAGGCCTACGGAGACCATGAAGTTTACCGCGACCTCAACCTTGAACTCGAGCGTGGTGACCGGATTGTCCTAGTCGGACCCAATGGTGCCGGCAAATCCACCTTGCTCAAAATCATGGCGGGTGCAGTTCCGATTCAAGGCGGGGAACGCGAGATCGGGAGCAATGTACACATCGGTTATTTCGCGCAAAATCGCCTCGATAACTTAAACACCAAAGTCTCCGTGTTGGAGAATGTCATGGAGATGCGCACGGCCGACTACCCCCTGACCGAAGAACACGCTCGGGCGGTGCTGGGCGCATTCCTCTTCCGTAAAGACGACGTCTACAAACCTGTCCATGTACTTTCCGGTGGTGAAAAATCACGCTTAGCACTCGTGCGTCTTCTGGTGCGACCTCCCAATGTCTTATTGATGGACGAACCGACAACGCACTTAGATCTCGTTTCAATCGATGCCTTGATTGAAGCGCTCAAAGTTTTCGAAGGCACCCTCGTCTTCATTAGTCACGACGTTCACTTCATCCGCGCAATTGCCAGTAAGGTCATCCACGTCCACTCAGGACGGATTACCCCATATGCAGGTGGCTATGATTACTACCTCGAGAAATCGAAGGCCAAAGGTGAACGTGAAGCTCTCACCGCAGGGCTCACCGATGCACGCCCGGTGCAAAATCGCCCTGCAACGCCTGCAGCAAGTGCGCCGGCAAAGAATGTCCAACTCGACCCGAAGGCACGTAAGCGTCTGGAAAAAGAAGTGGCTGCCCTCGAATCAACCGTGGCCAAACTTGAATCCGAGCAGGCAGAAATTGCCGCCGAACTTCAGCTGCCAGCCACTTACGCCAACCCCACCCGGGCCAAAGAGCTGAATATGCGCCTAACCGAAGTTACCGCTAAGGCCGAGGCTGCGACGACCGAATGGGCAGCGAAGTCAGCGGAATTAGCAGGTTAAGACCCCTTATAACCACCTAAACTCCCCTATGCGCTTGACCACCGGGGGTACGGTCGGCTTTTAAATCTGTTCCTATGGCCAGCCTCCCTGTCAATCGGATCAAGAAGAAGAACATCATTAGCAATAACGGCGAACTTTGCGTCGTGCTGGAGTGCCAAGTGCGCACCCCGCCGAACAACGCCTCGTATTGTCAAATGGAGGTCCGCTCCATCAAGACTGGCGCCAAGATTCCCATCCGTTGCGGCATCAACGTTTCGTTCGAAGTTTTTGACAACTCGATCAAGCAGCTCGAGCTCTCTTACGAAGCAGACGGCAGCTATGTCTTCATTGACCCTGCGACTTTCGAAGAGTTCTACGTTTCAGCAACATCACTGGAAGACTCCAAGGAGTTCCTCATCCCTGGTACCACCTACCAAGTCCTCTTTGTTGAAGATAAGCCTATCACCGTCGACCTGCCTCCTTCAGTAACCGTCAAGGTTCTCGAAGCTCCTCCCGCTGTTAAAGGTGACACCGCTGGTAACGTCCAAAAAACGGTTACGTGCGAAAACGGTCTTCAGGTCAACGTGCCGCTCTTCATTAAAGAAGGCGAGATCATCAAGGTCAGCACCGAGAACAAAGAGTATCAAGGCCGCGCCTAAGCGCTGGCAAATAGACACAGAAAAGGCGGACATTGCGTCCGCCTTTTTTATTTAGGGTAACCCTCGTTTAAAGGGCTCGCTAGTCCGACTAGGATTCGAACCTAGACTAGGTGGACCAAAACCACCTGTGCTGCCATTACACCATCAGACTGCGAGGGGTTATTCCACAAGGTCTAGGGGCAAAGTGTCAAGCGGTGGTTGACGGTGGGGAGAGGTTCGTCCTACAAACCACCCATGCCTACCGCCAAGCCTAAGTACAAAAGAGTCGTGCTCAAGCTGAGCGGGGAAGCCCTCCGCAATGATAAGACGGGGGAATCGATTGATTCGACCGTCTTGGACCGTTTGGCCGCCGAACTTAAGGCCGTCCGCTCCTTGGGCACCCAGGTCGCCGTCGTCGTGGGTGGTGGCAACATCTTCCGGGGGCTAGCTGGCGCCCAAGCCAACGGCACTGACCGCACCACGGGAGATAACATGGGCATGCTCGCGACGGTCATTAATGGACTCGCCCTCATGGACCGACTCGAAAAACACGGCCTCGATGTGCGCGTCATGACCGCCATCCCGATGGACCGGATCGCTGAACCGTTTATCCAACGTCGGGCCACCCAACACCTCGAGCGTGGCCGGGTCGTTATCTTCGTCGCAGGAACCGGCAACCCCTACTGCACAACCGACTACGCTTCCGCACTTCGAGCCAATGAAGTCGGCGCTGACATCATCTTAAAGGCCACCAAGGTTGACGGTATCTACGATAAAGACCCCGTGAAGCATAAGGATGCTAAACGCTATAAGAAGGTTTCCTTCGCTGAAGCTATCTCGAAGCGACTCGGCGTGATGGATGCCGAAGCCTTCTCACTCTGCGAAGCCAACCGTATTCCCATTCTCGTCTTCTCGATGAATCAAAAGGAATCCGTGCGTAGCGCGATTAAAGGCGAAAACATTGGCACGCTCGTCAGCTAATTTTCTCACAAAACTTTATACCATGGATCTCAAAAAAATCATCGCCGACGGAGCTAACTCAATGAAGAAGGCCGTCGAGTGGACTCAGCATGAATTAGCGACCCTCCACACCGGCAAAGCCTCACCTTCAATGATTGAGAACATCAATGTTCACATCGAATCCTACGGCATGTCGCAGCGCCTGAAGGACATGTCTGCCATCACCACGCCAGACGCCCGCTCAATCACTGTCACACCTTTCGATAAGGCCGTAATGGAAGATATCCGTAAAGCTATCCAATCCGCTAACATCGGTATCAACCCTATCCCACAAGGAAACTTCCTCCGTTGCCCTGTTCCAGAACTTACCGGTGAACGTCGCGTGGAATTAGCGAAAGTTGCTCATCAACGCGCCGAAGAAGGTCGCGTGCGCATTCGCAATGCCCGCCGCGACTGCCTAGAGTCGATCAAGAAAGCGCACAAAGACAAGTTGATCACTGACGACGACCTGAAGCGTGCTGAAAAAGAAGTGCAGGCCAGCACGGATGCCCAAGGCAAAGAAATTGATCGTATCGTCAAGGCGAAGGAAGCTGACCTCGGCACCGTCTAATCACCCTTGGCTGTAACCAAGCGATCGCATTGATCGCTCAACAGCCATCCCTATCTTTTAAACGAATGAACATCCACGAGTATCAAGCCAAAGCTCTCTTTGAGCAGTTTGGCGTAGCCGTTCCCAAAGGTGCCACCGCCCAAAACGCTTCTGAATTCGAAGCTGCACTGGCGAAGCTCAATGGGGCTGATGGCTATATGGTGAAGTCGCAAATCCACGCGGGTGGACGCGGCAAAGGCACATTTACGAATGGATTCAAAGGTGGCGTTAAGTTTTCGGCAAACAAGGAGAAGGCATTAGAGAATGCTAAGGCCATGCTCGGCAATACCCTCGTCACCGCTCAAACCGGTGCTGAAGGTCGTAAAGTTCAAACCATTTATTTCACCGAGGCGGCTAACCTCGGTAAGCGTGCCGATGGACGTGACGATGAATACTACCTCGCCATCCTCCTCGACCGCGCCACCTCACGCCCTGTCATTGTGGCTTCGACTGAAGGCGGTATGGAAATTGAACACGTAGCTCACGCCACGCCTGAGCGTATCTTTAAAGTCCACGTCGATCCTGCGGTTGGCCTGCAAGCATTCCAAGCCCGCCAAATCGCCTTCGCACTCGGCTTCTCCGGTGATCTCTTCAAGCAGTGCGTCACGCTCGTCACTAAGCTTTACCATTTCTACTGGGAGAAGGACTGTGCGATGGTCGAAGTGAATCCTTTGCTCGTTACCAAAGAAGGCAAGTTGCTCGCGCTCGACGCCAAAGTCTCTTTCGACGACAACGCTACTTACCGTCATCCCGACGTCGTTGCCTTACGCGACCTCAACGAGGAAGACTCTAAAGAAATCGAAGCTTCCAAGTTCGGCCTCTCGTACATCGCGCTCGACGGCAGCATCGCCTGTCTCGTCAACGGTGCCGGTCTGGCCATGTCCACGATGGACATCATTCAGCACTTCGGTGGTAAGCCCGCCAACTTCCTCGACGTCGGCGGTGGTGCCTCCAAGGACCAAGTCACGGCGGCCTTTAAGATTATTCTCGGTGACCCCAATGTGAAGGGGATCTTGGTTAACATCTTCGGCGGTATCATGGACTGTGATGTCATTGCCCAGGGTATCGTCGCTGCAGCCCGCGAGACCGGCCTTACCCTCCCCCTCGTCGTTCGCCTCGAAGGTAACAACGTTGCTGCGGGTAAAGCGACGCTCGCTGCGAGCGGACTCAAGCTCGTCTCGGGCGACTCCATGGCCGATGCCGCCCAAAAAATTGTCGCGCTCGTCGCCAAGCAATAACTGAACTTCCATGTCTATCTTCGTTAACGAAAAAACACGCGTCGTCGTCCAAGGTATTACGGGCGACTTCGGTGGCCGTCACGCCAAGCTATCCTTGGACTACGGCACACAGGTCGTTGCAGGCGTCACCCCTGGCAAAGGCGGCCAAGTCTTTGAACACGGCGGCAAAAAAGTTCCCATCTTTAATACGGTTGCCGATGCTAAACGCGAAACTGGCGCGACTGTTTCCGCAATCTTCGTACCACCGCCTTTTGCTGCTGACGCTATCTTGGAGTGCGTCGACGCCGATCTCGACCTCGCCGTCGCCATCACCGAAGGCATCCCTGTGAAAGACATGATCCGCGCCAAGCGAGCCATGGAAGGTCGTCGCACCCGTCTCATCGGACCGAACTGCCCTGGTATCGTCACGCCCGGCACCGGCGACAAGTCCCACGGCGGCTGCCGCATCGGCATCGCCCCCGGCTACATCCACAAGCGCGGCTCCGTCGGCGTCGTCTCCCGCTCCGGCACGCTCACTTACGAAGCTGTCTGGCAATTAACTTCAAAGGGCCATGGCCAGTCGACGTGTGTCGGTATCGGCGGCGACCCTGTCAACGGGACTTCGCATCTCGACGTCATTAAGCTCTTCAACGAAGACCCAGAGACCGAGGCTATCATCCTTATTGGTGAAATTGGCGGCAGCGCCGAAGTCGAAGCTGCTCGCTGGATCAAGGCGAACTGTAAGAAGCCTGTCGCGGGATTCATCGCTGGTGCCACTGCCCCAGCCGGACGTCGCATGGGCCACGCCGGAGCTGTCATTGGCGGCGCAGACGACACCGCTGACGCCAAGATTCGCATCTTCCGCGAGTGTGGTATCGAGGTTGCGCAGACGCCGTCCGACATGGCCGACGCCTTGCTCCGCGTTTGGAAGAAACGCTAAGCCGAATCCGACTTAAGTAAAAAAGGCCCGGCTCATCGCCGGGTCTTTTTGTTTGTTCGGAAACTAGTCTTCAATTTGGCTGTCTGTATTCGCACACCATGAATCGCTTCCTTTCTGCGCTCCTCATACTCGCCGGTACCGCACTGTCGGCTGAGACTCAAACCACCGTGAAGGCAACGTACATCGAGCCTGCGATGCCTAAGATTGATGCCGAACACCTGCCTAACCTTCCGTGGCACATGATGAACTTATGGTGGGATATCCCCGCCACGCCCGACTTCCAATCGCTCGATATCGACGTCCGCATTAAAGGTGAAGTCGACCCCTCTAAACTTAACCTCTATATCGCACCCATTGGCATCGGTGAGTTTAACGCCACAAAGTTTTACGGCGGCATCCAATCAAACATCGGTGGCAACCGTGTGAGCGAAGACGGCAAGGACGGCGCCTACCACAAAGGCAAGGGCGCCATCTTCTCACGTTGGGGCAACAAGGACCTCGATACTTCATTTGTGCGTCCTGCGTCCGATGGCTTAACCGAAGCCGCAGGTTATGAAGGCGACTTCGCCTCTGGGCGTCGCCCCTACGACTGGCACGAAGGCACCTACACCTACTCGCTTCGCAAACTGACTTACGAAAAAGATAAAGACGGCAAGGAATGGACATGGGTTGGCGCCTTCGTCACCGACAAGGCAACTGGTCAATTCACTTTCATTACCTCACTCAAGTTCCCAGGTCGTACCCTCGCCTTCTGGGGCCGCCACTCCGCCTTCATCGAAATTTACGGTGGCAAGAAAGTGGACATCGCCCAGCTGCCTGCGCTCGAAATCGGCATCGGTCAGCCGCGCGTCAACGGCAAGGCCGTCGAGGTCAAACGACTCACACTCGTCCATCCCCCCAAGGGTCCCGTCTCGCCTCCCATCATGAGCGGCGAACTCTCGGCCGACGGATCTGAAATCGTCTTCAAATTACACCAGGAGTTGCTCGAGGGACAAAAGCAAAGCACTGTACTGATTCCCACTGCTACAAAGTGATTCGCTTTTTTCGCCTCGTCGCTTGCCTCCTCATCTTCGCGGATAGCGCCTGCGCGGCCGAGGTAGTCGCTGTCCGCAAGGATAGCATGGGGCGAGACTACTGGCTCTATGCACCGTCCAAGGTCGTACCCACTCGCGACTACTGGCTTGTGGTGGGTGTACATGGCTACGGTGGCAACGGTGACGGTGCTGCCGGTCTCGCTTCGTGGACAAAGCAGCGCGACTGCTTCGTGCTTGGCCCAAGCTTTCCGAACAACGGGTACCAGCTCCTACTTCAAGACGCCGACACTCAACTCGTGAAGCTGATCGAGGACCTGCGTAAGACAGCGCACCTCAAACCTCGCATCTTTCTATTCGGCTTCTCAGGCGGCGCTCAGTTCGTTCATCGCTTTACTCAGAAATACCCAACACTTGTGGCGGGCTGTGCTGCGCACTCTGCAGGAACTTGGGCGACAGGTGGACAGTGGGGCGAACTCAATCCTGAGGCGCGGACGATTCCACTCGTCATCAGTTGCGGCCAACGTGATACCGCCAAGTCGATACCCGATGCACCCTTCACGCGCATCGAGTGGGCACATCAATTTGAATCGCAACTATCCGCCGGTGGTTTCGCTTATGCTTCAGTATACCCGAAAGATGCAGGTCATGCTTATACGGCAGAGGCGATAGCCCTGACAGATCTCTGTTTTAAGTACGCCACCGGCAAAGCTGAGACACTGTCCGCACAACGCACGGCTGTCGCAGCTCTACTCGCCAAAGGCGATAAGGTCGGGGCGGAGGCATTGGTCGCACGCTCCAAAGTTCGCATCGCTGCACTCGGCCCTGACGTCCGCCCTGAGGCGACGCTCGAAATGAGCCTCGGTGCTGCACACAACGCAGCCCTAGAGGCGTTAATTAGCGCAAAGCCTCACCAACGGTAGGCTCAGCGAGCATGATTTACGGTAGGGTTGCCTCGCCGAGACAACCGACAGCGGTCCGCTCGGCGAGCGGACCCTACCCGACGCGACGCAACGCAGATACTACCTCACTCCAGTGTAAACAATGTACCGCCGATGCGATTGATGGTAATCGTTTCACCGGTTGCCGTGGTCGCTGGCGTGCCTGATGCCGATTTACTATTCGTACCAAAGACGGTTGAAGCGGCCGCGCCTGTTCCGCCGGCAACGGTCGATCCTTGGGTGATTGTCACTTCGCGTGCGACCATGAGGTCGCGAAAAGCTTTATAGAAAGCGAGGATCTCCGCACGGGAAGGAACCGACATCTCAACCGTCTTCGCGTGTGTCGTGGTTGGGTAATTTTTTACAACCAAACCTGCCGTCGTACTCGTTGTCATATTGTTTACCTTTTGTTCGATCAGCGCAATTGGACCTGGCGTAGGCACTTGAGTGGCTTGATCGGGTTCGAGGCCGCGATTTTGCGCGTTAGCTTTAAGGGCGCGATTCGTTCGGTCAGCGACATCGGCAGAACCAGGGACACGTACTGAGTAAATGCGGAGCTGTTGATTGGAGTTCGCCATGTCGACGACGACCTCGGCTACAAGGAAGCTGCCGGTGGTATATTCCTGGAAGGAAACCGAAAGGATTTGGTCAGCTCGACCATAGAAGCCCACATCGGACCCTGCGCATTCGATACCGAAGATGCCTTGGTTCGGGAAAGCCTTAGCCTTCATCTGCAAAGCCCATGAAGGGGTCGTTAGGCCTAGAAGAAGGGTCAATGGGAGGATGAATCGCATAAATGGAGTTTGAACCTGCAACCCCATGCCCGCAAGGTGGTTTCACTCAGGACCATGCTCAGCTGCGAGAACCTAACTGTTAGAGCGGGAACCGACGGGCCCCTCATTCTGGATAATGCCAGCGCCCGCTTCCTGCCGCGTGGCCTCAATGCCGTCATCGGGCCTTCAGGTTGCGGTAAGACGACATTGATGAAGGCCATCTTGGGCATTTTGCCGACAACAGGTACAGCCGCACTAAACGGTAATCCGATCACACACACCGAAGACCTTATTGGTAAAGTCGGTCTCGCTCCTCAATTCACGACGGCGCAGCCACAATTAACCGTCGGCGAATCTCTATCCTACGCACTTGAGCTAAGTGTCGCTGATGCTGGCATTCGTGCCGAACGCCTTGAATCCGTCTTAGGGGTTACGGGCTTAGCCCCGCACCGCGATAAACGCGTCGGCTCACTTTCGGGCGGACAACTCCGTCGACTCTCCCTCGGACTCGAACTCACCCTCGATCCAGCTTGCTTGGTTTGCGACGAAGTGACTTCTGGCCTAGACCCTTATTCCGAAGATCAAATCTTAGCGCTCTTACGCCAACTCGCCAGCGAGCGCGCTAAGTGCTTTATCTGTATCATTCACAACTTGGCTAAACTTGCCCAGTTCGACTGGGTGACGGTTGTGTACCAAGGTGATGTTGTCTTCCAGGGGTCCTACCCAGACTTACTAAAGCACTTCGGGATCGATGACGGATTGCGGCTCTACGAAGTACTCAACCGACAAGAGCTCGCCCATTGGCGAAATCGCTGGGCTGAACACCAGACCGCAGCTCCGCTGGCTTTCGAAGAAACGGCAGCCCAAGTCGCAGCGGACGTAGCAACGAAAGAGGTTCATGCGATTATCGCACCGAAGACGCCTTCGGCACTCTCACAATTCACCACCCTGCTCTCACGACGGTTCTTACTTTTCTTCCGTGATACCGGTTACTTAAACCTAACCGTAGCTATTACTTTCGGATTCCCGCTCTTAGTTGTCATTTTTAATCTGACCGGCGTTTGGAATGTTCAAGTTGTCCCGATGGAGCGCAGCGTTGCGTCCTTTGATTCCATCAAGCAGGCAGTCGACGTACAAATTAAGAACGCCCAAGCGGCCAACCTTGCGGCTGGCCTCGTCATGTTCCAAGTCATCCTCCTGACGTTAATGGGTGCCAATAATGGCGGGCGGGAGATTTCTGCCGAACGCACACTCTACGAAAAAGAACGCATGACCGGACTGGGGCCCGTTGCCTATGCGATGTCCAAGATTACATTCGTCTCACTCATTGGCGCCTTCCAGGGCATCTGGATGTGCGCATTCGTTAAGGTCATCTGCAACTTCCCGGGTCCATGGATGGATCAGTTGGCGGTGCTCGCGGCGAGCTGCGTTTCCATGTCAGTCGTCTGTCTTGGTTTCTCCGCCCTGCTGGTTTCACCTGAGAAATCATCGTTACTCTCCATTTATCTTGTAGGATTCCAGTTGCCTCTTTCCGGCGTCGTCCTCGCCCTGCCCTCTGCACTGACTTGGGTCTGCCGACCTTTCATTAACGCCTACTGGGGCTGGTCTGGCACCATCAAGTCAATGGCTGGCACGCCCATCTGGTACGCCTATTCGAGTTCCTTACCCGATCAGACCGCCTACGTGGCAGATAGTTCAACGGCCCTACTTGTCCTGCTCGCACAAGCCATGGTCGGCATCGGCATGATTCTCGTTGGGTGCCAGCAAAAGCGCTGGAACTAAGCCGTAAGCCTGTTAAGGTTAAGGTGTCATTATGTCTAAGCCCAACCCACTTTTGCTCGCTTTGGGCATTCCTGTTACGGTCATCCTCGCGGTCTTTGTTCTACTGAACCTGCGTTCGGGTGGAAAATTCAGCAACCTGACGCCTTTCTCGCCCGAAACTTACCGTAAAGATTGGGCTACCCTCCAAGGCAACGCCTACGTCTTGGCCTGCCAAGTCGACAAGCAACTCGCCTTCGTCGAAGGCTCTGGTCGCATCATCTCGGTTAAGCCGATTGAGAACAGCCGCGGTGCTGGACTGCTACCCGTACGAGTACCCGCAAGCATCAAAACAAATTTTGAATCAGGCCAACGTTACAACCTCAAGCTACGCGTTCGAAAAGACATCCTTGAAGTTGAAGACCTGGAAAATTTCTAAGCCGCCATGCGTATCTCTACACTATTCTTAGTCATAGGCTGCTTTGCCTTCGTCTCTCCAAGCCTACAGGCGCAGGGACAAGTTGCTAACCAGCCTGGTGCAGCCGTCAATGCCGGCGGCGGAGGCGACTACCGGAGCACCACGACCGAAAATATGTCGGATCGTCTATTCGACGTAAACAGCGACTCGGTGGACATGGAAAATGGTTCATTGCAGTGGAAGGGTAAGACTTTCTTCCTCGGCAATTCTCGTCTGATGCGTGCACGCTTCGAGCGCTACCTCGCTGCACCCGCTCCCGCTGGAGACACCAAGCGTTACCTCGAAATTTTTAGCCAGATCGAGAGCTTGCTCGCTCCCAATGTTATCAACGACAAGACTTGGGCAACGAATCAACAAGCCGCCTTCGACCTTCTCTTTGAAGCAGCCCGCTACGAACTGGACGGCGAAAGCTCACTGACGCTCGCATCGCAAATTCGTAAGGTTTGGGAGATGCGTCGAGAGTTCCGCGACCTCGGCGTGAATCAAAATCAATTGGATGTCTTACGTAAGAAGCAAGAAGGCATCGTCATTAATCGCGGCGAGCAGCTCGAACTCGCCAACGATCAACGCGCTGAACAAAGCGCCAAGAAGGCCAAAGGCGGCGCTTTGGTAAAATCCACGGCTGGCACCACCGAACTTGGCTACAGAGCTAAAGATGAGCAAAAGACCCAGGCGGAGATTGTCGCCAACCAGACCAAGATGACCGTCTTGGCCTTACAAGCTCAGGTCGAATTCCAATCCCAGATTGTTCAGTACCTCTTGGCCCGACGCTACCGCCATTGCATCGTTGCCTGTGCCTTTTACCGCGTGATGTTTAGAAGCTCGAGTCAGAACGTGCGCGTTGGCGCCAAGGAAGTAAAAGAGTTCTTCCCGATTTCAGATTACGTACCGACCTTGGAATCACTCGATGGTCTTTGCCGTGAAGCTATCAACGACGTAGCCGTGGGCGTACGCACGACCGAAGAACTATTCAAACAAGGAGAAGTTTTTGGTGCCTTCGAGCGCCTTCAAGAAACCTACTTCCTCGGGGAATACGAACCTGTCATCCAAGCCTTTAATCCTGCACGCAAACGCGAGCTGCTCGAACTTTGGCGCGATCTTCGCGAACTTCAACGCGTTGGCGATGAGCGCGATTTGGCCAACGTTGATCAATACTTGAACCAAGTCTCCGCTAAAGCGAAAGACTTCCCCGCTGCTGCCGTTCGATCAAAAGTAGAGTCGGCGAAAGCAGCCTCAAACATGCAAATCTTAGCAGCACAACAAGCCGCTGTCTCGGGCGATGTCCCCAAAGCTGAAGCTGCACTGGAGCGTGCCGCCAAGTTCTGGCCACTTAATCCAGCGATACGCGATTTTGCGACCAAGGCTATCGCCCACCAAGACGTCCTTGCGCAAAAAGTTCCTGAATTCGATCGCCTCCATACCGACGGAAAATGGCGCGACATTTTTGCAAAACGTGATGAGTTCGCCGTGGCACTCATCCAAGACAAGGAACGTCTCGCTAAATTGAAGGCCGTGGTGGTTCGTGTGGGCGAAATCGAAGCTATCCTTCTCCAAGCATCTTCATTGGCCGCACAAGGTAATCCCTATTTAGCATGGGACCTCCTACAACGCGCCAGTGCGATCGACCCCAATGATCTCATGTTAGCCCGGACTCGGTCGGACATCGCACCACTGGTTGCGGATTACGCCCGTCTCCTCGGTCAAGCCGAACGCCTAGAGCGTGATGGGCACGATGCCGCCGCCCTCACCGCCTGGATGGCCGCACAAGAACTTAATCCTATTTCCGAAGTCTGTGGGACAGCCGTGAAACGGCTCGCAGGTAAAGTCGCTGGTGCAGGTACGGCGGCTGCAACCACTGGTACGCCAGAAGTCCCAGAAGCTCCCCCCGAAGTTCCCGAAGCTAAGTAAAGTCTGGAACCCAACAGGGTCACTCGCTGTTAAGAAGGAGTGCGCCTAGCCTTAACTTTATCTTTACTGCTTTGCGGTATCTGCGGGGCAGCGGAAACTACCAACCCGCTCTCAACGCTGCGCAAAGAGCACCCACGTCTGCTTGCGACAGCTAAAACATTTTCCGAGATTCCCAATCGCGCGAAGACAGACCCTGTTTACGCCAAAATTCTCGCAAAGGTTCTTAAAGACGCCGAAGGCGATCTCATTACCCCGCCCAATAAGTTTGAAATTCCCGACGGCATCAGACTACTGGCAACATCTCGGGCAATTCTCGGCCGAATCGAGCGCCTAGGGATGGCCTGGCAAGTAACGCACGACCGACGTTTTGCTGACCGCGCATGGGTTGAATTAAAATCGGCTGCGGAGTTTCCGAATTGGAACCCAACACACTTTCTTGACACCGCAGAACTCTGCCGTGCCTTTGCGATCGGTTACGATTGGATGTATGA
>CAIYUD010000170.1 GCA_903929325.1 uncultured Opitutia bacterium
AACGCAAAGCTGCGAGACCAGCTAAGGTAGCATTGTGCGCTTGCCCTTGAGAAATGGGCCCAAGTTCAACGCTTAACGCTCCCAGATCAGAATCACGAAGCTGCAAACGCCACCCTTGGTTAACGGGCTGAAGGCTGTAGTGAGCGATACGACGTACGCCGTCGGGCACAGGCTGTCCGTCTTGGCAAAGTGCGACGCACTGCTGGCGCAATTCATCGAAAGCTTTGAATTGAAGTGTCTCTGCTAAAACAAAGGCTTCGCCATCACTCGAGAGTGCACGGATTAATTCTGCCTTCTCACGGGCAACGCCTTCAATAGAACCACAGCCCTCAAGATGCGCTGCGCGAACATTCGTTACGACGGCAACATCTGGACGTAGCACGCGCGCAGAAATCGCGAGTTCACCCGGCTCACTCATGCCGACTTCAATAACGGCTGCATCGTGAAGTGCTGGGTCTGCCTGCAAAATGGCCAACGGCACACCTAGGGTGTTATTTAAATTTGCTTGGGTTGCATACGCACGAGCGCCGAGTGCTTGCCGTAGCATTTCCTTCACGGAAGTTTTTCCAACACTTCCCGTCACTCCTACAAAAGGCATTTTGAGGGTTGAGCGCCAAGCGGAGGCAACCCGCTGCAAACCAACGAGCGCGTCTTCGACTACTAATTGAGGCAGCGGATCGACGACCTTGCGTGAAACTAATGCGCAGGAGGCCCCATGGGTTCGAGCATCATGGAGAAAATCATGCCCATCGCGGCGGGCGGTACGCAGGGCTACAAAAACGTCTCCCTGCGAAAGTACGCGCGTATCATTTCCAAATCCAGTGACACGAGATGGCAAAACACCGGCCCATTGTCCCAAAGACCATGAAGCAAGTAATGCTGGATCGAAGTTGGGCATTTTAAGCACGGCGTAATTGGAGGTTACGCAAAACGTCGCGAGCGACCTGTCGGTCGTCAAAGGGCACAACAGTTTCGGCAAATTCTTGAGTTGTTTCGTGTCCCTTGCCGGCAATCAGGACACAATCACCGCTCTTAGCTTCCGCACAGGCACGGGCAATCGCTTCACGACGATCCGCAACAAACTCCATGACACCCGGGGCACCTGCACCTGGTCTCATATCATCAAAAATAACTTCTAGCGATTCACGCCGGGGATTATCGGCGGTTGCCCAAGCGCGGTGTGCAAGTTCAGCCACCACTTGAGTCATCACTGGGCGCTTACCGCGGTCACGATTACCGCCACAGCCAAAGACGCAAAGGACTCGGCCTGGCGTAATTGCGCGCAACATGCCGAGTGCATTCCGCAACGCATCATCGGTATGGGCGTAGTCTATAAAGACAGGGAAATTTTGTCCGGCTTCAACGCGCTCCATGCGACCAGAAACACCCGGGAAAGATTCTACCGCAGAAATAAGTGAGAGCGGGTCATGCCCAAGAGCGGCAGCACAGCCAAGGGCACAAAGGATGTTGGATACGTTGTAGGCGCCTGGAAGCCGCGAAGTGAAACTCGCCGTGCGACCTTGCCAAGTGACTGCGAACGAAGCGCCTTCTAAGGTTAGCGCGGTTGTATTCGCCCGCAAATCTGAGGAATCATTCAGACCAAACGTTAGTACGACTGAGGGCGCCGCCAATCGGGCTAATTCAGCACTCGCTGGGTCATCCGCATTCAAGACGACTGTGTGCGGACGCACACCCTGTGATCCATCAAACAGCCGTGCCTTGGCCTGTAAATAACGCGTCAGGTCTCCGTGGTAGTCGATATGATCGCGCGTCAGGTTCGTAAAGGCAGCGACCGAGAAATGATAGCCATGCACACGATCTTGCTCGAGCGCATGGGAGCTTACTTCTAAACATGCACCGACACACTCGGCATCGACCATTTGCCTAAAAAATATCGCTAAATCTGCGGACTCAGGAGTTGTCTTATAGGAAGGAATAGAGCGCGCACCTAATTGGTAGCGTACCGTTCCAATAAGTCCCCAAGACTTATGCTCTGCTTGCTCAAGTAAATGACGTAACAGCGTCGTGACGGTTGTTTTTCCGTTCGTACCTGTGACGGCTGCTAAGCGTAGTGACGTTTCAGGATGGCCGTAAAAACGACGCGATACCTCAGCCAAGACCTTCCGTGGTTCCGATACTTGAGCCGCATCGGCTCCGGGAATACCCTCGACTGGATGCGCGGAGATAATGGCCGCAGCGCCTCGTGCGACCGCTTCGTTTACAAATGAGTGACCCTGTGAACGGATGCCATCGAGGGCAAAAAAGAGCGCTCCGGGCACCATCCGTCGGCTGTCCGTGACAATCGCGGTGATGCGATTATGCCAAGTTCCCGACCGACCCAACGTCGGCATACCTTTAAGCAACGTTGTCAGGGAGGCATGCTCCATGGTGGCGTGGGCTGCACTCATCGTTCAGCAAAACTGCGGGCAGGCGCAGTTGACACGGGTGGAATCTCTAATCGTTTAATACACCGTTCAGCAATCCGACGGAAAATAGGTGCCGAAACTTTGCCGCCATAAGCAACCCCAGGCATATTCGGCTCATCCACCACGACCGTGATAGCAATGCGTGGATTTCCTGCAGGGAAAAATCCGGAGAAAGAAGCAACGTGCTTGGTGGTAGAATAATGCCCGTCGATGAGCTTCTGAGTTGTACCCGTTTTACCCGCGACATCGTAACCAGGAATAGCGGCATCGGGCGCAGTGCCTTCCTTTGAACAAACCGCGCGCAGGAGATCTGCAAGTTCGTGCGCTGCTCCTGCGGAGACTGCTCGACTATGAATGCGTGGACCGTATTCGACCGAAATTGAGCCATCCGGATTTAAAATCCGGCCGACGATCAAAGGCCGCATTAATAGACCGTCGGCAGCTATCGCCGACATCGCCATGTGCACTTGGATGGGTGTGACGCTGATGGAATGCCCCATCGGTAATCGCGAAATCGTTAAGCCGTCCCAGCGCGAAACCGGGCTTAATAAACCGCGAACTTCGCCACCGTTACAAGCAATGCCGGTTTCAGCTCCAAAACCAAAAGCATGAATGAGTTCTAAATAACGCGCTTCCCCTAATGACTCTGCGTAACGCATCCCGACCTGGACCGTCCCGCGATTCGAAGATTCCGCAACGATGCGACTAATCTCAGCGGAGCCGATATGGTGAGAGTCCGCTGGCATTGAAACCATGCGCCCGCGGTAAGGTACGAGATCAGCCGAACAGTCGAAAACGGAGTGACGGGTAATTAACCCCGCTTGTAGGGCGCCCGATATGGTAACAATTTTAAAAACTGAACCAGGTTCATACAAATCTGCTAAAGCTCGGTTACGCTGTGAGTCCAGCGGTGAGGCTTTGCGATCAGAGTAGCGGTTTAAATCAAAAGTCGGCGAACATGCTAATGCTAAAATCTTACCCGTGCGCGGCTCACTAACAATTACCACAGCACCTTTCGGCTGATAAGCTGCGACCGCTTCAGATAGTTCCTGCTCACAAAAACTTTGAATAACAGAGTCGATGGTGAGCTCAACCGTCTGACCGTTGACTGCAGGGACATCTCGCAAGCGTCTTGCAACCACTTCGCGACGGCGGCCATCACGCTCAGACTCTACCCAACCATCTTGCCCGTGTAATAAATCATTAAAAGATTTCTCCACACCACTCACCGCATCGCCATCTTGATTAATGTAGCCGACAACATGGGCAGCAAGAGAACCCTGAGGGTAGACGCGTCGGAATTTTTCTTCACAGTACAGTGCTTTGATATGCAAAGCCTCGATTGCACGTTTACAGGTTTCGTTAACTTCCTTGGAGAGAACAATCCAGCGCACTTCGCGGCGAGTACCATCCGGAGTTGTGGGTTCACGCCAAAGACTCGCCTCCGACATTGCCGTTACGACTTTAGACGGCGGGATATTCAGCAGCTTGGCTATCTGCAGCGCACGTGCACGGTCTTCGGGTAAAACGCAGTGTGGGTCGATACCGACATCCCAAACCGTATCCGAAGCAGCGAGAAGATTTCCTTGGCGATCGCGAATCTCACCTCGACGACTCGGGCGCTGGGTAACTTCGCGACGAGCTTCAAACGCATGGGCACGTAAACGAGGCCCGTCAATCGCGTGAAGCTGTACCAACTTCCAAAGGAGCGCACCGAACCCCAGCAAGACGAGACACACCAAGGCGTGGAATCGGAAACGCCTGGCGTGAGTCAGGCTCATCGTTGGACACCCCCGCCTTGGTCAATCGGTTCTCGTACCGCACTATCAAGTGCCGCCATACGTGGGTTTTGAATTACACTCGTCGCTGGATGGACGAACGCAGGACGTAACCAAATCACTTGAGTGGGTTCAGGTGGCCGCAGGTCTTCGCCCACACGTCGCTCAAGACTAAGAACGTCTTGGGCTTTGCTCCGCTCGCGCTCAATAAACGCTAACTCTTTCCGACGCTCTTCAGTCGTTCTTTCAATTCGGCGAATACGCTGACCGACTTCATCGGCCTGGAGTCGCACTTGCATCATCCCAACCACGCCGACAACGCTCAAGGCAATCGTCGCAAACACGAAAAAGACTGCCCATGAACGCAATGAGCTCATCGAGTGAGGCGGCGGATGGCACGGAGCCGGGCAGAACGGCTCCGAGGGTTTAGTTGAGTTTCGGCTTCTCCTGCCGAGACAGGTTTACGGGTCAGCAACTCGGCCTGAACGACCCGCTGATCTTGCGTCCGCGAGTCATCACGGTCAACCGGGCGACCACTCATTTCATTAAAGTAACGCTTCACAATTCGGTCTTCTAAAGAGTGGAAGGCGATGACGGCCAACACGCCCCCGGTACACAATGCGGCGAACGCTTTGGGCAGAGCTTCTTCGAGCGCACCTAATTCATCATTCACGGCAATACGGATACCTTGAAATGAACGCGTTGCTGGATGGTTGCCACGTGGACCCGGCGGGGGTGGAGCCGCTTGTGCAATCAGATCTGCCAGCGATGCGGTGCGAGAAAGTTTACCCGTGCCCCTTGCGGCGAGTATCGCTCCGACGACGCGCCGCCAACGGGGCTCTTCACCATAATCGCGAATGGCTTGTTCAATTTCTTCACGGCTAGCCGACTCGAGAAATTGTGCAGCCGAAAGACCCGACTCGGTGTCCATCCGCATATCGGCGGGTCCATCATTTCGGAAAGAGAAACCGCGTCCTGGCGTATCGAGCTGGTGTGAAGACACCCCTATGTCCATCAAAACACCGTCGAAAGACCCCGGGACGCGGTCAAGGTGACGAAAGTTAATTGGGTAAAACGAAAAGCATTCTTTGAAACGACTCGTTGTCTCAGCGGCACGCGCAATCGCCTCAGGATCTTGATCCAGTGCAGTGACGTGCGCTCCAGCTGTTCGCGATAAAATCGCTGAGGTGTGACCACCACCACCAAACGTGCAATCTAAGTATTTACCAGAGCTACGTGGCGCCAGTAGCACGAGAGTTTCCTCGAGCAGAACTGGGGCATGGACCGTAGGTGTGAACAAGCTGTGAATAGTGTAAATAGATTTTGGATACAACTTAAAGGCCCAGCTGGCGCAGGGCTTCCAGGATGGCGCGCGTCTGGGGTGAATCGCGATCGGGACGCGGCGGATTCTGACCGCGAATATGGAACGTCGTGAAAGCTCCACTAAAAATAACTTCACGCCCGAGATTTGCCTGAGTGACGATGCGATCGTTCAACGTGATGCGTCCGGTACGATCACAACTCACCTCAATACTGTTCTCACCCAACGTTGTCATCGCATCCACTTTTGCCGGATCGCTGATAGCCACCTGCTGAGCTGCTTCGGCAATCCGCGCGACCATCGCCGGCGGGAAAACAATCACACTGCCGACCGCTGGATGAAATATGGCGAGGTAACTTTGGCTTTCGAGTTCGTCTGACCGCCAGGCCGCCGGAATCGTCACGCGATTCTTCTCGTCCACCTTGCCGTGATGGAGCCCCGTGAAGAGTGCTTGATGATGTGGGTTGGGCGTTGACATAGCTTATGCCGAGGGAAAGTACCCCCTTTGAACCCACTTTCCCCCACTCTGCCCCACTGGTCAAGCAATTAGCCCCAATTCAACCCCTTTTACTTACTCACAGCCAGGATCGCGCTTATTTATACTCTTTAAACTGTAAATACATAACTATTAGATGTTTATATAGTATTTGACATATTTTTCACCATAGCAGCGCTTTATTAGCTTTTTCCTCCAAACCTGAGGATCGCCCAGCGTTCTTGTAGTATTGTATTAAGATAGTCATTACAGAATGGCATATACCGTCTATTTAAGGGCCTGCGGTTTGCATTTGCCATAGGGCTCGGGCTCTGCTTTCACAGTACATCGAACCTACGCCATGAAGCACATCCTGCCTATCCTCACCCTCGTCTCAACCTTAGCCATTTCTGGCTGCACCACTGCGGTTGGCGTCGACAATCCTGATAACAGCTCAGCGAGCTGGTCGGGCGGAAGTCTCACAACCACTTATAAGTCTGACGTCACCGCTGTCTTTGTAGCCAGCAAGCGCGCCCTCGATGGCATGCGTGACCTCGGCATCCTTGGCCGCGTCGGCGAAACCGAGCACCGCGCGGGCGAAGGCGAATTAACCGGCGTGACCGTTTATGCACGTGCGATTGGTGATGTCCAAGTCACCATCGACATCAACAAAGCAAGCGACAGCACTACAGGCGCTGATTGCACTTCAACCACCGTCCGCTGGGGCACCCTTGGTAACTGCCAACAGAGCCAGCAGGTCATTCACCGCATTACCCAAAGCCTCGGCCGCTAATTACGGTCGACGGTTTTGAATAACGCCGCCTGGCCTAAAGCCTGGCGGCGTTTTTTCTGAATACCTCTTTCACCTACATGGGCAACATTCACGGCCATCTATTCCGCATCAGTACTTTCGGCGAAAGCCATGGTCCTAGCATTGGAGTCGTTATTGATGGTTGCCCTCCCCGTGTTCCTTTTGATCTCAAGTTCCTGCAAAGCGAACTGTCGCGTCGTCGACCTGGCCAGAGCGACTTAACGACTGCACGTAAAGAAGCTGACGCTGTTGAAATTCTTTCAGGCATATCCACCGATAACCTAACCTTGGGCAGCCCCATTGCCCTGCTGATCCGCAATACCGACCAGCGCCCATCGGCTTATAAAGAAATGCAGAAGGCCTACCGTCCTTCGCATGCAGACTTCACCTACGATGCGAAGTACGGGATACGCGCCGTCGAAGGTGGCGGTCGAGCTTCCGCACGCGAAACTGCTGCCCGCGTGGCTGCAGGCGCCGTCGCTAAAACTGTCTTACACCATGCTTGTGGGGCAAAAATTGTCGCTTGGGTTGAAAGCGTACAAGACATCCGCATGCCAGAGCCTTCTAAACTACCGACTGAAAAATCGGTTGAAGCAAACCTCTGTCGATGCCCGCACCCCGCAACAGCAACGCGCATCGAAGCACGCATCCGAGAAGCACGTGCCGAAGGCGATTCCGTCGGTGGCGTCATTCGTTGTGTCATCACAGGCTTACCTGCAGGCCTGGGTGAACCTGTCTTTGATCGACTTGAAGCCGACCTAGCCAAAGCGATGCTGTCATTGCCGGCCACCAAGGGATTTGAAATCGGGAGTGGCTTTGCGGGGACATTACTTCGCGGCAGCCAACACAATGACGCTTTCGTGAAACGTAGCGGACGCATTCGCACGACAACCAATCGCTCGGGTGGTATTCAAGGCGGAATCTCCAATGGCGAAGCTATTGATTTCCGCATCGCCTTTAAACCAACGGCGACCGTGCTACGCCCGCAAACCACGGTAGAGAAATCAGGCAAAGCCACGGAAATCTCTGCTAAAGGTCGCCACGACCCCTGTGTTCTGCCGCGAGCAGTTCCCATTGTTGAGGCAATGGCAGCCCTCGTTCTCGTCGACCACTGGATGCGCGACCGGGCACAAAATACTTCGTTTGGTAAGTGCGGCCGGGCCCGATGAAAGAATTATGCCTTGTGCTGGGCGTCACGGGCTCTCAGCGCGCCGAGATTGCTCAAGATATCGCCAGCTATGGTTGGCCGGAAGGACAAGTCGTTCGCGTTTTGACCCATGGCCTGACCGCGGATGAAACCCATTGGTCGAATGCCTCAGGCACGGTGTCTTTGCCCCAGGCTGGCGAGGAAAGAGCAGCCGTGTTGGTGACGGACGGTCGACACTCACAAATTGACCAGCTCGAAGCCCTCATTGCTGCTGCACCCAGTGCTGGCTGGGAAATTAAACGTATCGTCACCGTCATCGATCTTCCGTTGCTGCATCGAAGGGATGTGCTCTCAGATTGGTATCAAGCTTGCTTACATTTCTCGGATGCAGCCGTACTGGTTGGTCGCTCAGATGTTCCCAATGCCTGGCTTAGTAAGTTTCTAGAAAAACAACAGTCAGAGTCAGTGCCTTGCCTCATCTTTACTCTACCTAAGCGCGGCGGACTATCCAATCCTGCACAAATTATTGAAGGCGACGCCCGGCGCATGAGTCATGTTTTAGACGACCTTGACGCTGTCGATGAGATGGAGTTCGACGAAGACAATTTGCCCGAAGAGCCCTTTGACCTTGTTCGCAAAGTCGATCGTTACTTCGAACGCGACATGCATGGACGACGCGTCCTCGGACTCGCTGACATTGTCCAAGTACTGCGCGAAGAAGGCCGCTGATTGGCGCTTACGACTCCGAAAGCACCAGATCCATTAATTCCTCTAAGGAATCGGTGGTATCCAGACGTGGAGCTAAAACCGTCGATTCGGAAAACACAAAAGACACCAAAGCTTCCGTGTCATCGAGACGCGGTGTCGAGACAATGACTTTATCTTGGGCTGAAATCAAACGGGCAAAATCTGCTTCGTTGGGATTGAGTCCATTCGACGGAGTCGAAACAAAGAGTGCCAGTAAAGCAGCGCAACCCGCTAACGGTGCCGAAATTGAAACCCAGCGAATGACTTTACGGCGACGCGTATCGCGTTGAATCGCTACCATCGCACGATCCGTAAATCCAGGAACCATGAGCTCCCGGCGACGGCGCAAAGCGTCGCGCAGAGGGGCTTCTAGGTTGAGATCGGTATCGTCCATGGGTGACGGCTTCTAGGATAAAACCCCGTGATTAGGATCAAGTTTCATGAAAGTATGCGGAATTCATCTCCCATGGCTTTGCGTAGCTGTAGACGTGCCCGGTGCACCCAAGTCTTCACGGAAGGAACCGAAACCTTCATAACCTTACCAATCTCTTCATAGGAGAGGTCTTGTTGGACGAGCAGGAGGATGGCGGTACGCTGTTCCTCAGGCAACCCCTCCACTGCCTTCAGAAAGGCTTCCTGAATGTCAGCAACCGCTCGATTGGAGGCATGGGTGTCATCTCCAGGCTCTGGGGCCGACTCCATCGGGCTCGTTGGCTTCCGAGCCCGTCGACGATGCTCATTGAGCATCAAATTATGGGCGATGTGAAAAAGGAATGTACTGAGTTTGGCCTCAGGGCGCCAGCGCGGGGCAGCGCGGTGAAGCCTGACAAAGACTTCTAAAGCCAACTCTTCGGCCACGGCCTGCGCACCCAACTGAGAGGTCAGAAAGCCCACCAGCCGACCATGATGCCGTTCCACAATCATCCGCAATGCATCGCCATCGCCCGCCGCAACTAAAAGCATTAAACGGCGGTCGTCTGCATCCGGATCCGACTCAGGAACGTCCATGTGACTATACAACACCAAGGCCTATGCCGAGGTTGCGAGAAAATAGATAAAAGCGGATCACTTACTCGGCGCGGGCGCAGGCTTAGCCGCCGATGGCGCCAAAAACTTCTGGAGGGTTTCTGCAGGAATAACCACAGGGACCATACCCTCGCTATCGCCGTCATCCCCCGTTGTCTGCTTCCCTGATGTCATACCCACAAACTTGCCGTTGGTACTAAAGACTGGGCAGCCGGTGACGGGGATATGGATCGAGATAAAGGGTCTCGGTTTAGCGAGAACGGCAGCCACGCTGTCGACTTCAACTTTGGCACAACGATCAAACGACTTATCCATACGACCTAAAACAATCACTTCATCAACAGCCACAACGGTATCGGAGACTGTTGTATCTACACATACAAACTTTTCGGCAACAGGTGTTATGGGCGCGATCAACGCAAGATTAAGGTCCTTATCTTTCAAGATAACTTTGGCAGGAATCTCTGTGCCGTCCGCTAAAACGATGAAGGCTTCTTTCACTTCGGAAACTGCCGAAAGCTTCACGGGGCCAGCCTGCGTATTAACGGTTCGTCCATTCATCATAGCCGCAGGATCAATCGATGATGCCGCTAGCAATACGCGGCCATCTGAAGAAACCACCGTGCCAAGCTGCTCAAAGGTTCGATCCTGAGTCTGTGCAGGCTGATCCCCAGGCGTAACCGTAATCGTAACCGTAGCCCGGATAGTGATAACGGAATCCGCTAAAGCCTGGTGAAGCTTGCGGGCAGTAACTTCAGCGGGGGTGTCGCCAGGGGCAGCGACTAAGGCTGACGCTAGGCAAAGCAGTGGAAGAAGGCGCATGGATAATCGGTTATACATAAATTTATTTTGCGGAATTTTCCTCGAGAACATCCCAATTCGGTTCGAATTCCAAAAAGGTTCCGGTAATCCCACGCTCGATTTGGAAGACGACATGCTGCGGACGTTCTTTTAAAAGGGTATCCAGCGCTTTACGTAAGGAAACGTTATCCGTGATGGGCTGAGAATTAACCGAAACGAGAATATCCGAAATATGCAGACCGGCTAAATCAGCCCAACTCGAACGCTCAACTTTTGTAATGACAGCACCTTGGGCGCTCTCACGTAAACCGCGATCGACCCGATCATCAAAACCTAAGGAACGTGCAGTGAATCCTAAACGGAGATCGCGGACGGAAGGCAACTCGGGTGCGGGTGCAGGGCGCTCCCGCAATGCCATCTTGACCGTTAAAGGCTTACCGTCGCGCAACAACTCCAGCTCAACACTCGCATCGACAGGATACTCTCGAAGAATAGTACCGAAACTATCCGCATCCTCTTGGCGACGGGAGGTAATAACCTTCCCGTCGAGCTTCAGGAGAATGTCACCCATCTGAATACCTGCCTCGGCTGCACCTGAACTCGGAAGGACCTGGGTAACCCGTACGCCTGAACGCACGGTTAGGCCTAATGCCTTCGCGAGCTCAGGGGTGAGAACTTGGGTGGCTAAACCTGCCCATGCCTTGGGCACGCGCGGCACGACTGTGGGCTCGGATTCTGGACCAAGACGGGCAACGGAAAGCATCTCCGCCTCACCCCGACGTACCCCAATTAAAACAGGAACAGGGTCGGTAGACCCTTTCGTCGCCTCGAGCGTGCGTGCCCGTAGTTCCGCATAATTAGCTACGGGGTGACCCGCAACGGATACGATTAAATCGCGCTCATTGATCTCAGGCTTGGCAGCAGCCAATGGTCCACCCTCTCTGCGAGAGTGCACCAGCACACCTTTACGGTCTTGGCGATGGTTCACCAACGCTGAAACGGTTGTTAGATCACGGAACGTTGCCCCCCATGTCGAAAGTGCGACCTCCCGAGCAACCCTCGCCTCACGCTCCACAGGGGTCAGGCGAACAACCAGTGGCTGGTTGTTACGCAAAAGTGCGACATCGATCTCTTTACCAACCACCAAGCCGCACTCCGCCCGGTGAAAATCTGGCATCTGTTCTGCGCAATCCGCATGCACCGAAGTTCCATCAAAAGCAGTGACGATATCGCCGGACTTAATCCCCGCACGTTCGGCCGGCGAGTTCGTTAAGACACCCCCGACGAGTACACCGTGCTTATCGGCTTGGCTACGCAGGAGCGATCGAGCGTCTATACCCGTCCAACTACGGCTAATTTTCCCATGGCGGATGAGTTCGGCTGCAACAGCGCGCGCGGTGTTCGCAGGGATTGCACCGCCAAGGCTGCCGACGCCAATTTCGTTTACGCCAACAATTTTCCCGAAGGCGTTCACCAGTGGTCCGCCCGAATTTCCACCAAAAATAATCGCATCGTGGCCAATCCAGCGAACCAGTTCGCCGACGGATTCGCCATCTAGATCCATATCGCCGACAAAACGGGTCATCACCATTTGATTGTTAGCAACGATGCCCAGTGTGACCGATTGATTCAAACCTGCTGGGCAACCCATCGACAAAACAGTATCTCCCGCGGAGACTAACGAAGAGTCCCCAAATTCAGCGACCGGTAGAGGCTCCTTGGACCGACGGCGGCTAAGATCAAGACGGATGACCGCCAAGTCTGTCATCGCATCTGCCCCGACCAAAGTCGCAGGGATTTCTTCGCGGTTAGCTAAGCGACAGAGGAACGTCGCACCGCGACCAGCAACGTGGTAATTGGTTAAGACATTTCCGTGTGCATCAATAATCGATCCTGAACCAACGGCATGGTCACGCCGCATGCGGCCGTCTTCACCTTCTTCTGAAATAACTTCGATACGTACAATGGTATCTGCCATTTTGGCAATCGCTTGAGCGACTTCGGGACGTTGCTTCTGCTGACCCTCTTGCGCACACAGCCATAGAGGGAACCAAAGGAATAAAAGGGCACGCATAGTGGGTGTATAATGAAAGCGATTCTAATGGCGATTTATGTCTGTGCAGAACGTGCCATGGCACGGAGTAATAGCAGCATGGCGCTCTCGATGGCTAAGAGAGGGGGGACATTGAGTCGATGAGCCCTGAAATAGGCATCCTCGATGGCCAAAAGAGCCTCGGCGACAGGGCGCGATCGACCGTCTTTGGCCCTAGCAAACACCCGCAAGGCATCCTCCATCTCTGCAAGCATCTCCGTGCGCACGGCACGTTCGATTCGGCTCGAGTGTGCTGACTGCAAATCTTCACGTTCATCCCGATCTTCGATATCCGCAAATTCGGGAACAGGATCTTTTTCAAGTGTACGTTCGACGAGTGTCCGGTGTGCTGTCTCAAATCTCGCCAATAATCCGTAAGCGACGACAATAGAAAGCGGGGGTCTTGTTGGTGAACTAACCGACTCTAAAAGCTTTTGGAAATCTTCTAACCATGTTCGCCAACTTGGCTCATTGAGCGCCAACAGCCTTCCCCCGATATTAAAACGCATACAGCGACTAATAATAGTTGGTAAGATTCGATACGGGCTGGTCGTGTAAAGAATGATACCTGTTCCAGGCATAGGCTCTTCGAGCGTTTTCAGAAAAGCATTGGCGGATTCGTCATTCATCCGATCCACCTCATGCACAATAATTGCCTTACGGCCGGAGTGAGATGAGTGATTGGCGAAGCGAACCGCATCCAAGACATCATCCAAGCGGATGAATCGCATTCTGCCCGAAGGTCGTAGTTCTCGAAAATCAATATGGCCGGTAACATCTTTTACGCCCAACTGAAGCCCAGCCACTTCGAATGCCGTCTGCCGAAGGGTTAGCAAATCATGCCCATGCAGCATGATAGAATGCGGCAAACGATTCTCCCGAGCGGCACGCGCAAGAGCCTCGGTGGTACGAGCCCGCAAATCAACTGAAGCGACGGGTGACTTCATGCCAAATGGACTCCGCAAGCGTGTCCGGTGAAAGTGCTGCATTGAGCACCAAGAATCTTGCGGGTTCTGCAGCCGCAAGAAGTTGATAGGTCGCGCGGACGCGTTGATGAAAGGCTAAATCAAGGGCTTCTAGTCGATCAGGGCTTCCGCCATCCCGTGTAGCGGCGCGAGCCAAACCGACTTCCGCCGGAAGATCTAAGAGAAAAGTCAGTCGTGGCATGATGCCTTGGCAGGCAAGTTCATTCACCGCACGCACAGAGTCCCTAGGCAATCCGCGGCCACCTTGTTGATAAGCGACAGTGGAATCAGCGAAACGATCGCAGACCACAACCTTACCTGATTTTAAGGCAGGCATAATTACCTCGGTGACAAGTTGCGCCCGACAGGCGGCAAAGAGTAATGCCTCGGCTTCGGAAGAAATTGTGGCATCGCGACGTTTTAGGAGTTCGCGAATCCCCTCGCCCATCGATGTGCCGCCTGGCTCGCGCACACGCACGACATCAGTTTCAGGCAACTTACCCTCTGAGGCCAAGCGCTCACAAAGCTTGCGTATCTGCGTCGACTTACCCGCTCCCTCGCCACCTTCAAAGGTGATCAGCGAACCACGGATGGAGGATGGCCAAGACACCCATCTATTGCCTAAGAAGTCAGCACAGAGAGCAAGCCCAAGCGGGCTTGACCATAAGCCTACTTATTAACCTCCGCTCGGAGATACTGAATCCTGGGTCTCCTTCTCGATAATATTCGTAATATCGGGAGGGGGAGGAGGAGGTGGGGGAGGTGGTGGAGGGGGAGGTGAACCTCCGCCAGTCGTGCCGCCAGTGTCGCCACCGCCACCAGTCGTGCCACCGGTTTCGCCACCTGTAGTGGTACCTGTACCGCCATCAGTCGTCGTGGTACCGCCGCCAGTTGTCGTCGTGGTACCGCCGCCTGTTGTCGTACCACCACCTGTGGTGCCGCCGCCTGTTGTCGTGCCGCCACCCGTCGTAGTTGTAGGCAGAGGGTTAGAAGCACTCGAAAGTGTAGACGTCAGGCCTGCAGCAGCCGCAGGTGGAAGTGGAGCCACGGTTAAGGTAGTTTCAGGCAACTCTGGAGCTGCAGGGGGCGCACCGCCACCCGTTGTGCCGCCATCGGTCGTCGTACCACCGCCAGTCGTTCCGCCGCCAGTCGTTCCGCCGCCGGTCGTTCCGCCGTCCGTTGTAGCCCCACCGGTAGTTGTTGGAGCTACTGGATCAGTAAACACAATCGCATTACCGTCAGCCGCCGCAACGCCGCCGCCTGTCGTACCGCCAGTGGTTCCGCCAGTGGTTCCGCCAGTGGTTCCGCCAGTGGTTCCGCCATCTGTCGGCGAAGGTGCTGCACTTGGAGGCGGCGTTTCAGGAATACCAACTGCGGTTGCCTGTTGGCCTGCTTGAAGGTTTGTGGATTGGCCTGTATTCGTGGTAACGGAAACAGAGCCACTCGCACAACCCACATTCATCGCACCAAGCCCGTTTGACTCTTCTTCATAACCAACGCCGAAAGTAGTACCGCGCACGCGGACGACACCAACCGGAGTTTTAATTGTGAATTGAGTACTCGGGTTAAGTTTTCGTGCTTCGCCAACAATCTTTCCACGGTAGACTTCAATTTGTACAACTGAAGGCGTTGGTTCTGCATCAAGCTCTCTATACTTTCCAGCGATAATCAGCGGTGAAGCAACTTGGCTAAATGTTTTTACCTCCATGAGCGTGTCAGGGGTAACAGCGATAATCGATCCGTTCGAAAGAAGTAACTCGGCCGTAGAGTCCACCAAGGTTTCCACACGATAGCCTTCGCTAAATGTCATCCCGCGACTCATCGGCGCACGCTTTCCTTGGGCATTGAGCAAACTTGTCTTACCCTTCAACCCACCAACTTCGATAACACCCTTTTGAATGGCACCAAAAGAGGAGGCGGCAATCCCAACAAAAAATAGAATGGATGACAAAATCCTCATAGGGGGTAGGACTGTTTTATTTTCTACACAGTCCGGCTTCCTGCAATGCCAAAACCATCCATTTCAAGGCTCTTTAGAGCCTTAAAATGGATGGTTTTGAAGCCCCCGTATCCTGACTATCGATTAACCTGCAAACGGCTCGAGGGTGCGCTTCACGCGCGCCGAAGCCAATTGGGCGTACCGAGGTAGCCCGTTTTCAAACGGCAGTACAATTTCACCCTGAATTAAGGGAGCTGCGTATTTGATGAAAGGAATCTCGATCGACATGCGGTCGGAGCCAATCCAGTTCGCAGGGAAGGCTTTGACGCCGTTCGCAATGTCACCAAGAGGCGCGAGGGCGGTCTTTACGGCGTAATGATCCTTACCTTCGATACGGGCGAGGACGACCATCTTGCCAGACTCACCGGCAAGGGCTGCTTTCACGGCAGCTTGTCCACAAAGGAAGGCTTCATCGACGTCCGTCAGGGACGCGAGGTGCGAGGCAGCGCGCTGGGCGATACCAAGCTTTGCAGAGCGAGCTTTCACGCCATCGATACGCTGTTCGACGAGCGTGCGAAGGTATTCACCGGCGCCACCAAGAACCGCATGCCCGAAAGCATCCGTGCTCGTGGCATCGACGCCGAGGTAGTTTCCGGCTTCGTCTTGGACGCCTTCGGAAACAACCACGAAGCAATGTGCGTTGGACTTAAGAACTTCGAGGACGCGGTTAACGAATGCGTCAGCGTTGAAAGGAGCTTCAGGAAGTAAGACGATGTGCGGGGCGTCGTTGCTTGCGCGGTCTTTACGACGCGCAAGTATCGAGGAAGCAGCGAGCCAGCCTGCGTTACGACCCATCACTTCAAGAATAGAAACGAAGTCGTTCTGTCCCATCGCTTCATTGTCGAGCGACATTTCACGAACTGTGGTGGCGATGTACTTAGCGACTGAACCATAACCAGGGCAGTGATCGGTCACGGGAAGGTCATTATCAATTGTCTTGGGCACGCCAATGACGCGGAGGTCATAACCCTTTTCCTTCGCCGCAGCATCAATCTTCGCGGCGGTGTCTTGGGAGTCGTTACCGCCGATGTAATGGAAGTAACGAATGTTGTGGGCTTCAAAGACTTGAAGGATTCGGTCGAAGTCGGACTGCTTCTTTACCTTGTAACGGCAAGTACCGAGAGCGGCACCCGGGGTGTGACGAAGGGCGCGTACGGTCAATTGTGACTCGGAAGCGAGGTCCACAAGGTCTTCCTTGAGAATGCCATGGATGCCGTTGAGGCCGCCATAGATCTCAGGAATCGTGTCTTCGTGGTTAAGGGCCTCAGAGAGGACGCCTGCGAGGGAAGCGTTGATAACCGGGGTGGGACCGCCGCTTTGAGCGACGAGTAGATTGCCTTGAAGTGACATGGGAATGGAACGTGTGAAAGGTTGGTTGTGTTAACCCTTCCCCCCCTTGGCAATGCGGAAAACAGTTAGAGAATCCGACCCGGCTTAACCCCTGCTGATTCAGGCACACGGACGGCCCAAGCTGCTGCCGCTGCCGCAAAGCCGTCCACCTGAGAACCCGCCGAGCCCGTTAATTCAGAAGCCTTCAGCAAGACAGCCTCAATAGAGGCGCGATTGAGCCGCAAACGGGCGTCTTCCGCAAGACGCTCAACGAGGTCGTTTTTGTGAATCTTACCCTCCCGAAGATCACGTGCGACCGCGACTGCATGCTCCTTGATCGCTTCATGAGCAGATTCTCGTCCAGCTCCTGCCTTAACGGCTTCCATCAAGAACGTCGTCGTCAGCAAGAAAGGTAAATAGTGCCCGAGCTCACGCGCAACCACCCCGCGATTCACTTCCATTTGACCTAAGACCGTGAGGAAAGCTTCGAAAAGTCCATCCGCAGCTAAGCACGCATCAGGAAGAAGCACACGACGGACAACCGAACAGGAGACATCGCCTTCGTTCCATTGATCACCCGAAAGCGAAGCGGCCATCGCCAAGTGCCCGCGAAGGATTGTGTGCAGACCATTGATACGCTCACACGTGCGCGCATTCATCTTGTGCGGCATAGCGGATGAGCCCACTTGCCCAGGCAAGAAACCTTCACTGGCTAATTCATGTCCCGCCATCAGGCGTAAAGTTTTGGCAAACGACGAAGGCCCTGAAGCCGCAACGAGAATGGATGAAACCACTTCGAGGTCCATCGAACGTGGGTAAACTTGACCAACGGCACCTAACACATGCGGCATACCTAAATGCTTGAGTACGCGCGTCTCGAGTTCTTTTGCCTTCGTCGTGTCACCAGCCAGCAAGGTCAGCGCGTCGAGCTGCGTACCAACCGCACCTTTTAAACCGCGAGCAGAAAAAGCCGCAATGGCCGCATCGAGCTGGGCAATACCCCGGAGACACTCTTCACCAAACATCGCCCAGCGCTTTCCAACCGTGGTGGGCTGTGCTGCGACATTGTGGGTACGCGCAGCCATCACTGTATCGCGATCGGCTTGGGCGCGCTTGGCTAAAGCTTGAGCTGCTGCGACGGCTTTCGCACGTAGCAAGCGCAGGGAGCGGTACAATTGAAGTTGCTCAACTGACTCTGTGAGATCGCGGCTAGTTAAGCCTTTGTGAATGTGTTCATGACCCGCGAGTGCACAAAATTCATCGATGCGTGCTTTGACGTCGTGACGCGTAATCTCTTCGCGCTTACGGATTGATTCGAGATCTACTTTGTCCTTCACCTTTTCATAGGCAGCGATGGCTGCTGCGGGGATGGGCAAACCGAGGTCGGCTTGGGCGCGCATCACCGCAATCCAGTACTCACGCTCCAGCACCACCCGTCCACGAGGGGACCAGAGTGCGCACATCTCTGCAGATGCATAGCGGTCAGCGAGAACGTTAGGGACGGTGTCCATGAAATCAGAAAGTGAGTTTGGCAGGGATAAGGGAGGACGGCAACCCGAGAGACAGGCTAACGACGGGAACGGCTTGCAAGTACACGGACACAGGCCGCACGGAAGGTGGTAAACTCGTCGCCCGAGCCGTAGACTTTCGCTAAATCGAGCTGGAGGTCGATGAGTTCGCGCAGTGTAAAGTTCGTAGCCGCAGGGGCTACTTTTGTCCCAAGGTACCAAGCATTCTGCGTAAAAGGATTGAGGCTAGACTTACCGCCCGACCCATAAAGGGATCCATAACGTGCACCCGCCGTTGTTATTTCGCGCTCGGATACACCCATAGCAGTCA
>CAIYUD010000171.1 GCA_903929325.1 uncultured Opitutia bacterium
CGCCAAAAAATCTACAACCAAGCCTGAAGTCAAAAAGGCCAAAGTTGTCGCGACACCCAAAGTCGCAGCCTCGACCGCACACGCTAAGTCGACGCCCAAGCCATCGACTCAAAAGCCTGTCGCTAAAACTGCCCCAGCCGTAGCGACACCCAAGGTAAAAGTTAAAGCCTCGACCAAAGCTACTTTCGGAGCGCGCACGATTGAAGAGCGTCCAGCACACAAAGTGCCCGCCGCAATTTCCCAGATGCTAAACGATAAGGTCCAAAGCCTTATCCGCCTCTCGAAATCAAAGGGTTTCGTCACCGTTCAAAACATTAACGAAGTCATCCCGGAAAGCGCTACCGATCCTGAGTTAATCGAGAAAGTGATGAACATTCTCGATGACCTTGAAATTAAAATCCTCGATGAAGACGAAGTTGAAGCGTTCCAGTTAAAGCGCGACAACGACGACGAAGAAAACTCCCGGACGACACCTGCGGATGCCCCTTACGATCCGTTTAACGTCTACCTGAAGCAAATGGGCCACAAGCCCTTGCTCACCCGCGAACAGGAAGTCGAAATCTCCAAGCGCATCGAAACCGCCGAGCAAGAAGCCCAGGACGTACTCTTCTCCTATTGGGTTACCCTGCCCTACCAGTTGCAAATCGGCCAAAAGCTTCTCCAAAAGGCAGAACGCTTCGACAAAGTTGTGGTCGATAAGAAGGTCGATTCACGCGACGCCTATTACGACAAACTCAAGAAGTCTGTTGTCCCCGAAACCGAGAAGCTCTCCAAACGACTCGACCGTGCATGGGAAAAAGTCGAGAAACAGCGCTCAGGTACGGCCCGCGATTCTGCCTACAAAAACTACAACAAAATTGAGAAAGAATGCGTCAAGGTTCTGCGTCGCTTCTACTTCAAGTTAAAACTGATTGAAGACGATATTCTCGAAAACCAGATGAAGACGGATGTGGAACTCTGCCGTAAACATCTTGAGCCAACTAAACCCCATATCGGCCCGAAGCGCGCCAAAGCTAAGATCGTAAACGTCGAAGTCTCGGGTGCCTTTGCCCGCGAAATGGAACGCCGGTATCGCATGCCGGCCGCAACACTCGTCGAGATGTATACGACTGTCCGCCGACACATGGAAGCTGCTCAGCGCGCCAAGACTGAAATGGTGGAGCACAATCTGCGTCTGGTCATTTCGATTGCTAAGAAATACCAAAATCGCGGCCTGCTCTTCACCGACCTTATCCAAGAAGGTAACATGGGCTTAGTTAAAGCCGTCGAGAAGTTCGAGTACCGTCGCGGCTACAAGTTCTCAACCTACGCAACCTGGTGGATTCGCCAGGCTATCACCCGTTCCATCGCCGATCAGGCCCGCACCATCCGCATCCCGGTCCACATGATCGAGACACTGAACAAGGTAATGCAGGTCCAAAAGCAACTCACCCAAGAACTTGGCCATGAGCCAACCGCTGAAGAAGTTGCCTCGGAAATGCAAATGCCCGTCGATCGCGTCCAGCAAATCATGAAGATGGCACAACAGCCAATCTCCCTGCAATCGCCCGTGGGTGATGGTGAAGACACTTCCCTGGGAGACTTCATTGAAGATAAGTCTGCCGAAAACCCGAGCGACACCGCTTCGAATCGCCTCTTGCGCGATAAGATCGACAACGTCCTCCACTCACTGGCTTCCCGCGAAAAAGAAGTTCTCGTTTTACGCTTCGGCCTTCTCGATGGCTACCCACGGACACTCGAAGAAGTTGGCCGTCACTTCAAAGTCACCCGCGAACGTATTCGCCAAATTGAAGCGAAGGCTCTTCGCAAGATGCGCCACCCAACTCGCATGCGCCAACTCCAAGGCGACTTCGAAGGCGACCTCGATACTTCCGGACCTGGCTTCGATCAATTCCGTAAAGACTTGGCTAGCTCCATTGGCGCTCCGCCAATGCCGCCTCCCAGCGAAGAAGCATGAACCGCTTCGTCCTACTGACATTTCTCGCTGCATTGACCGGCTGTGAGAATATGTCGGTTGGGGTTGGCGTCGGCATTCCCATCGGCGGCTCTGTATCGGTCGGAGGCTCCGTATTCACAACCCCAGCGGGTCAGTCTGCGAATCGCCGCGTGGGCTTAGTGCTCACCGATCAACCGATTTCAGTGCATATTGAAGATGTGCGCCGCAACCTTCCCTCTGGCCTTATGCTCGTTTCTCGCAATGCCGAGCTTAAGCCAAGTGCCATCCTCAAAGTTACCGAAATACGGCAAAGTGTCGCCTTTACGACGGTCACCCTTGGTAAACCTGCGATCGGTGACGAGGTGGTTGAAGCTAGCGAAGCTTATCTAAAATCGGTCGAGGCTGGATTATCTCGCTGACGGACGCTTGACGCAGACGCCCACGGTCGGCACGGTCAAACCCCTCATGCTCCAAGCAGGTATCGTCGGTTTACCCAACGTTGGTAAGTCCACTCTCTTTAACGCGCTCACCCGCTCACGCAAAGCGGAGGCGGCCAACTA
>CAIYUD010000172.1 GCA_903929325.1 uncultured Opitutia bacterium
AGCCACAACGAAGTGCCACGTAATCACCCTGAACGTGACAAAAGCCGTGGACGTATCTGGCGGGTCCGTCACCGCGATTTCGCGCCCTTGTCCGTTCCTGATTTCACGAAAGTTGCGCCGCAAGAACTCGTAAAAATGCTCGGTACCGAAAGTTCGACACGCACACACCTTGCTTGGCAGACGATTGTAGATCGCCAGTACAACATCCTTGAACCCGTGCTTCGGACGATGGTCGTGAATCGCGGTCGTACCCCTGCCCAGCGCATTCCTGCTTTATGGGCACTCGAAGGCCTTGGTTTGCGCGACGCAACCTTGGTGCGTACCTTGCTTACGGACCCCTCGCGTAACATCCGTCGGGAAGCGCTGAGGACGTTAAATGAATATGCGGATGGCGACTCCGCTCAAGTGATTGCCTTGGCAGCGGTTTGTGCCGAGGACCCCGATGCAACCGTCCGCCAAGAAGTCATTAAGCTCGCGGGTCGACGTATCTCTAAGGCGCCGAACGAGGCTTTAGAGCTTTTGCTGCGAATGATTAAGCCTGTCATTGACGCCCCTCTGGCACCCTCAACACAAAACGCCAAGCGGAAGATTCCCGTCGGCGCTGCCTACGACCGACTTTTCGAGCGTTACTTAATCCGACTGCACCTCGAGCGCCAACAGGATGAACTTGCGAAGTGGCTAACGGCAGAACGATTGGCAGACATCAATCCAGAAGCTGCATTGTGGATGGTCCAGGCACTTCCCCCTGTAAAGGCGGGCGTCTATGTCCCTCGAATCCTTTCAAAACTTGATCGTGCCCCGAATAAGGAAGAGTTGGTTACACTTTTAAAGGCTGCCAATAATCCCGAAGCATTTGAGGTATTTAAAGCCGCCTTGGTAAACGAGAAATCTCAAGAAGCCGTCGCCTTAGCTTTAATTGATTATAAATCGAATCTAGACCCGGTAAAAGTCGCTCCGCTGATTGTGCCTGCTGCCCGTGAGATGCTTCCGCGTGGTGGTGCGCCGACAGCGCTTGCCACAGCACTGGCTGAGGCGTTTGCACTCAGCGATTTAGAATCTGATTTAGCTGCCGTCTTGGATAGGTCTAAAAAGGTTGAAGAATCTGTTGCCGTCCTAAAAGCACTGGCCTCTTTCCGTGGCGGCGATCCTGCGGTGTTTATGAATTACACTGCTGATAGTTCTGCAAATGTACGTCGCGAGGCACTCACCGCGCTCGCCGTTTGCAAGAAGCCAGAAGCTGGCAGTTTACTTTTAGGCCTTTGGCCAAAGTTAAACTCAGCGATGCGCGCCCATGTGATTGAACAATGGGTGCGCACCAAAGAGGGGGCGCTGTTGCTGGTCGAAGCGCTTTCGACAGATAAAATCCCGCTAGCGGACCTTGATGCTAAGACAATTGAGCGCCTCCAGGTGCAACTGGCTGGCAACTCTCTGTTGAATGAGTTGCTGAAGAAGTTAGGTGATAAGGTTGCGACTATTGCGACGTTTGATGGTTCAGATAATGCGCGTTTCACTTTACCGGTTAAACTCGAAGGTGCTTACACCTATGAGACCTGGTTCAAAGCCTCTGCGGGTATAACAAATGCCGATGGACTCTTTGGTTTGAGCGGAATCATCGACGTTAACCTCGCATCATCCATACCACGCATTTACCTCTTCCCGCCCTTAGGTGATGTGGTTATCGCTCGTCGTCCTGTCTCTGAAGGGCATTGGGTGCACCTTGCTGTGGTTCGTGATGATAAAGGACATTATTCATTGTACATTAATGGAGAATTGGAGGGTGCTTCTGCACAAACGGATTTACGTATCGTGGATCGACCACAAGTCGGTTGGTCGGCTGCGGCCGGTGGACTCGCCGGCCAAATTTCTGATATTCGTGTTTGGCAACGTGCGCGTACGGCAGCCGAAATTCGGGCCAGCTTTGATCGTCGCTTTGCAAACACGGCTAAGCCCGATGGCTTGATTTATGCGACGCGCGGTAGTGAGGGTTGGGCTGCGTTACCAAAGTCGATTCAGCTTACGATGACATCGGACGGCCCGCGTATTCTCTCGGCTGAAGAAGCAACCAAGCTTGATGCCAACTTCGTCCGCTTTGGTGCTTTAGCAAAAACACCTGGAAGTCTTACCCAAGGTAAAGCACTCGCTGCGGTCTGCCAGACCTGTCACTTAATTCGCGGGGAAGGGCAGTCATTAGGTCCCGATCTCAGTGCCGTCGGCGCAATGGGCATCGATGCTATCTTGCGGAATATTCTGACGCCGAATGCTGTCTATGAGCCCGGGTATCGAGTCTATCGTGCAGAGACAGTTAAAGGCGCGCTCATCGAAGGCTTCCTCGTTTCAGATAAACCGGATGCAGTCGTTATCCGTGCACCCGGCGGCTATGAGACGCGTATTGCTCGCGAGGATATCATTAAGTCTGGCTTCCTCGAGCGTACCATCATGCCTACGGGCTTGCTGGATGGATTTAGTGATGAACAGGCGCGCGATCTCTTGGCCTATCTACAGTCGCTCAAGTGATTGATTAAACGAAAAGGCCAAAGGCTTCACGCCTTTGGCCTTTGAATTATTGAGTGAGGTTTATTTAGAAAGCTCGCGCACCTTGATGCTACGGAAGCTGACTTCATTGCCGTGGTCTTGAAGCAAGATATTGCCCGATTCCCACTCGCCGAAGTTAGCACCATATTTCGCATCGGCATATTTACTGCCTGCACGTGCCGTCCGGAAGGCTTCGGAGGTGCGATCGTAACTCACCACGAGACGTCCATTGAGCCAATGCTCGACATTGGTGCCGTCTGTACGGATGAAAGCATAGTTCCATTGTCCGATGGGGTGCACGAGCTTGTCCTGTTTGGCGGTGATTAGGTCGTAGAGTGAGCCGATGGTACGATTACCGTCTTTGCCGAGTTTCGCGTCAGGATGTTTAGCGTCGTCGAGGATTTGGAACTCTAGGCCGAAGGCTGAACCTGCGCCTTTATTTAAAGCGGGTTGGACGAAATATTTAATGCCGCTGTTGGCGCCTTCAGTAATGCGAAACTCTGTAGAGAACTCGAAAGCCTTGAAGGTTTGTTTGGTGACGATGTCGCCACCGTTGACGGATTCACCGCCGTTACCCGGAAGGACGGTGAGTGTGCCATTACGGGCGACCCAGCCTTTGGCGGGGAATGACTCCGATTTCACTGAGCGCCAAGCATCGGTCGAGGTACCGTCAAAAAGCAGTTTCCAGCCAGA
>CAIYUD010000173.1 GCA_903929325.1 uncultured Opitutia bacterium
ACGATAACGATTTCCGCAAGGGGAAGGCTGACATTGGCCCTCCCCTTGCTTATTTATGCCCTTTAAAAGACCCTTCCAAGGTTGCAAATTGGGGCTAAAAGTGAGAAGGTATTCGCCCGTGGAAAACTCTTTCAACCAGTTCCGGAAGCATTTGTTAAACTTCCCTCAACATGGCTTCGCCATCGACTTCAGCCGAGCACCGGCGCCCGCTGGCTTCGAAAATAAAATGGCAGCGGCGATGGCTCAAGCCTTCGCCGACATGGATGCACTCGAAAAGGGCGCAATCGCGAATCCTGACGAAAAACGCATGGTGGGTCATTACTGGATACGCACGCCCGAACTTTCGCCCACCCCTGCGATTGGCGCGGCCATCACCGAAGCCATCGCGGCCATCACCGCCTTTACGCAAAAAATTCACTCCGGGCAAATCCAAGGCGCGCACGGCAGTTTCACGGACCTCCTTTGCGTCGGGATCGGAGGCTCCGCACTCGGACCTCAGTTCGTCGCTGACGCTTTAGGAAAGAAGACCGATAAACTCCGCGTTCATTTCATCGACAACACCGACCCGGATGGCATCGATCGGGTGATCGATGGGCTTGGAAATCGCCTGGGCACGACTTTAGTCATCGTAACTTCGAAGTCGGGTAGCACTCCTGAGCCCCGCAATGGCCAAATCGAAGCCGCGTTGCGCTGGAAGCAGGCCGGCCTATCCTTTGCACGTCATGCGGTGGCGGTAACCGGCGAAGGTAGCCAGCTCGACCAAGTCGCGCTCAAGGATGGATGGCTGGCACGCTTCCCCATGTGGGATTGGGTGGGCGGGCGCACCAGCGAGATAGGCCCCGTCGGACTCCTGCCCGCAGCTCTCCAAGGTATAGAGATCAAATCGCTCATCGAAGGAGCCCGCACCATGGACGGCCTCACCCGAATTTCCGACGCGAGCAAAAATCCAGCGTCACAATTAGCACTCGCCTGGTATCACCTCACGGAAGGACGCGGCAGCAAAGCCATGGTTGTCTTACCGTACAAAGACCGTCTCGTGCTTTTCTCCCGCTACTTGCAACAACTTGTGATGGAATCGATCGGCAAGGATTTGGACTTACAGGGTCGTAAAGTAAGCCAAGGACTGACCGTCTACGGGAATAAAGGGTCCACGGACCAGCACGCCTATGTGCAACAATTGCGTGACGGTGTTAATAACTTTTTTGCCGTCTTCATCGAGGTACTGAAGGATCGAGACGGTCCAAGCATCGAAGTCGAAACTGGGGTTTCCTCCGGCGACTACCTTCAAGCATTCTTCCTTGGTACACGCGAAGCCCTATCCGGTAACGGACGCCCGAGCATTACGCTCACAATTGGGCAAGTAGATGCCAAAACCGTGGGAATGCTCATCGCTCTCTTTGAGCGAGCCGTCGGACTCTACGCTAGCCTGTTGGGTATCAACGCCTACCACCAGCCAGGCGTCGAAGCTGGCAAGAAGGCCGCGGCCGAAACCCTTAAGGTAAGAGCCCAAGCGCTGGCCGGACTCGAAAAAATAAAGGGTAAATGGGTTTCCACCGAAGCCCTCTGTAAGGAAATTGGACTTGTCGGGTCAGAGGAACTGGTGTTCAAAGTACTCCTGCATATTGCGGCCAACCCCGGGTTAGTATCAAAACAAGAAAACCCCGACCCAAGCCTGACCCTTTTTCGTCATTCTTAATTAATTCTCTTACCCCAACTTCCCCTACCCCATGAATAAAAAGCTCAACACTTTCATTCGCATCATCGGCTTCGCTGCTGCCGGTGCCGCCCTGTTCTTTGCCTTTTCTCTGAAAGGGAAAGTCAGCACTGCCACCACGAGCACAGCTTGGACGACCCTCGACGCGGAGATCAAAGCGCCCGCAGATTTTTCAGCCCGCATGACCTACCTCGGAGAGCCATTGAAAAAAATCGTGCAGGATCAGCGTAAGAAGTCGGCAGAACTCGAAGGAAACGTCAAAGACCTGCAAGCCGACGTGGCCGATAAAAAGACAAAAATCGAAGGCTTGACCGCCAACGTTACCACCTTGGAAGGCGAACGTGCCGAGCTTACCCGGAAGCGCGATGAAATTACTGGTCAACTGACCGAAGCTAACAGCAAGAAAGACTCCGCGGTCGCCGAATTGAGTGCCGCCAAGGAAGAACTCGTTAAGGAAAAAGAAAAGACCGCAGTC
>CAIYUD010000174.1 GCA_903929325.1 uncultured Opitutia bacterium
GATGGATCGAACCGAAGTTACGAATCGGCAATTTGCTGAATTTGTTAAAGCGACGAGTTATCAAACAGAAGCTGAACGTGCTATCGATGCGCGAGCCTTCCCGAATGCAAAACCTGAAGACTTACTTCCCGGCGGAATGGTCTTCCATACCATCGAAGGCGTGGACGCCAATATGTGCGGAATCGGCAACTTGCCTTGGTGGACCTTTACCCCGGGTGCAAACTGGCAACACCCCGATGGCCCTACGTCGTCAATAGAAGGTCGCATGGATCACCCTGTTGTCCAAATCAGCTATCGCGACGCACTCGCCTACTGTCAGTGGGCCGGAAAGAGACTCCCTACAGAAGCTGAGTGGGAATGGGCGGCACGGGGCGGCCTCAACAATAAAGCTTTTACGTGGGGCGACGAAGAAAGACCGAATGGGAAAATCATGTGCAACCATTGGCAAGGAGACTTTCCGGCTAAAGATAAGACGGAAGACGGATTTCATGGGACTGCCCCTGTTGGCTCATTTCCACCTAATGGCTACGGCCTGAGCGATATGGCAGGGAATGTTTGGGAGCTCACCGCTGATTGGTATGACCCCGGCTATTACAGTCAGTCCCCTGAGCAGATGCCGCGCGGACCTGCAACCGGCGATGATCCTCAAGGAACAGGATTCGGTCAGCGCGCCATGCGCGGCGGCTCATGGCTTTGCGGCACCGCCTATTGTTTTCGCTACCGACCGAGCGCTCGACATGGCATCGATGAACTCACTGCGACCAATCATGTAGGTTTCCGATGCGTTAGCGATGCGCCTGCACCCGAAGACGCTCAGTCGCGTTCGAGATAGTCTAAATCTATTCCAAAGGTTTCGCGCAAACGGAGTAAGGATATTCCCGCGAGGAAGAAGCAGGTGACGCCGAGCACAATTGCTGCGGTTGGCGCAGAGTATCGGCCGTTAAGCCAGGTGAAGGCTGCGGTTAGCAGAATCAGTGATCCGCGGGCGAAATTGGGCACGCTCGTTGCCGCCGTCGCGCGCAAATTAGTTCCAAACTGCTCCGCCGCAATCGTCACAAACAGCGCCCAGTAGCCCATCCCTAATCCCATCACAAAGATGAGCGCGTAGAGTTGATTATTTGTCCATCCCTCTGAGCCAAAAAGATAAAGGGCTGCACACAACAAGCTTACCACAAGGAAGCCTGCCACGGTTTTGCGACGCGACCGGAGTGTTTGACTGATGACGCCACTGCCCAAGTCACCAAAAGTGAGCCCAAGATAAAAAAGTGCGACTGCGCGACTGGTAATCACTGCGCCCTCAATATGGAATGCAGGCGCAAAATGAGATGACGCACGTTGAACTAGGATTCCGATGGTGTACCACGTAGGTAAACCAATACCAACGCAGCAGAGATAACGCAGCAGGCGATCGCGGTGATTGAAGAGTGCAAAGAAATTCCCACGTGAGACCGTCCCAGATTCACTTGTGTCGCGCGCTTTATGAAAAAGCGCAGACTCACGAACCCCGATACGCAACACAAGTAAGCAAAGCCCAAGAACGCCGCCGATAATGTAGTTGGTGCGCCAATGAACAACTTCAGCCATAGCACCTGCGGCCACTGCACCCATAACGCCAACGGCAGCGACGAGTGCCGTACCATAGCCGCGACGCTCTCTCGACAAGGTCTCAGCAACCAGGGCGATACACCCACCAAGTTCACCCGCTAGGCCAATACCAGAGATAAAGCGCAAGGCCGCATAGCCTTCAAAACTGCCCACATAAGCGTTGGCAAGGTTGGCCAAGGAATAAAGCAGGATAGACCCAAAGAGCGTCGCTAGACGACCGAGACGATCACCCAGCATTCCGAAGAGAATGCCGCCAATCAACATGCCTGCCATCTGCCAGGACATGAGGTCTTGGTACCAAGCGCCTCCTTTAATGAGGTATTCGAGACCAAGATCGCGCAAACTCTGGTCACGCACCGTCATAAAGAGAGTGAGATCGTAGATATCAACGAAGTAGCCAAGCGCACCAACGATAACAATCGGATGCAGAAGCTCACGTAGGAGCGAACGTTCAGCTGGGGCGGCTGGATTCATGGTCGTTAGGTTAATTCTCCGCTAAGCACATGGAGGTTGGCCATGGAAATCCCTGAGAGGATTGCGCCGGTAATACCTAAAAAGCCCTGATCTGTTCCAATAATAAAGAGATTATCCAAGTGCGTCCGTCCGTCGCGGCGCTTCTCAGTGGCTCCATAAATCGCACCATTCAAGTGTCCCGTATATTTACGCACGGTGCGTGGCGTAAACATATCTGTCGCCAGAAGCGCACGGTCGTGGATGTCGTCTTGAACGGCAGGCAGGTGGCGCCGTGCAACGCGATTCAGTCGGTGCAACCAATCTTTCTTGGCCGCGAGATAATCATTTTCTGGCAAGGCACACCAGGCGTCATGATTGGCAAGTGCCGTAACGCGAAGCCACCCTTCGTCGAGAACTTGGCCGGCAGTATAGGCATAATTATTTGGGATACAGATAACCCCAGAACGCGGATCCACCAAGTCAACGGCACCGCGGTAATCGAAACGCTCACTGTCACAGAAGAAAATAATGGTGTCGTTCCAGCCGAAATCCTTGAACGCGGACGACTCGTAAGTGGCGATTGTTTCGGCATAGGCCAATCGGCCGACCATTGCTTTTCCAGCGTCAGCGGGTTGATCCGAGCAGAGCCGGAGAGTTTCCGGTAAGCCTGCTGAAGATAGGATCTGTTTGGCGGTGATAATTTCTCCATTATCCAACTCAAGTTCTGTCGCCCGGCCTGACTGCGTTACAATACGTCGCACACCGCAACGCATCCGACGCTCTACGCCAAGCTCACGACAGCGCTCGGTTAAGATTCGCGTGATTTGTCGCACGCCTGCAAACGGCCGAGCGAATCCTTCGCGAAAAAGTGCCCGCCACATGATAGCGAATTGCGGTAAATCAATATCACCCTCATGTGCGCTACCATAGTAGCACGTTGGCACGAGTAACATTTCTACCAGAAGCGGGTCGTGGATACGCTCACTTAAAAAAGTTCGCGCCGAGCCACTCGTAGCCGTCAGTGCATTTTCATCAAAAGCCTGCAGGTCTTTATCTACCCGACGGAAATCATCTATCTGGCTAGGGAATTCGCGGGCGACGTCAGACTCGAGAAGCGCAAAATCATTAGCCATTCGCAAGGTGCGTCCTTGCATAACAATCCGCGAACCAAGCTGGGGGGATAAATCTAGCTCCTCGCGACGGATACGAAGTTGGCGAAGTAATTTTGTTAAGGGTGCGCCTTTCGTGCCTTCGGGCACCCAGTTGGTCATCGCATGCAGACCGACGTCATACTTCCGTCCAGCTTTAGCATAAAAAGAATTCAGACCGCCGACGGCATTATGACGCTCTAACAGCACCACTCGCTTACCAAACATACCCAAGCGCACAGCGGCTGCCATTCCAGACATGCCGGCACCGATGATCGCACAGTCATAAGAGGACGAAGTGCTCACTGGAAAAGCTAGCTGATGCGTAAGGTTTCGTCGACCGCCCGCACAATCTGGTCTGGCCGAATTCTGCCAAATGCTCTGCCGATGCGCTCGCGCCAATCATGTAACGGCTCTCCTTCATAGGGTGTTGTATCAATACGCACAGCGCGACTCACCGAACCCCAGGGCCGTGCTTTACCATAGTCTGATGGGCCAAAAACGCCTACCACCGGACAACGCACCGCCGCAGCCAGTTGAAGAATAGGCGTATCCACGCCCATGAAAATTCGAGCGTCCGCTATCAATCGTGCAAGTTGAGCAAGCCGCAAACGTCCGGCAGTCGATACGGCAGCAGGACCAACTGCACCGCAGACAACTTCTGCATAAACGCGTTCACTCGCATCACTCCCACACGATACAATCACGCGGTCGACAGTGCCAGCATCTAAGAGTGAACGTGCGACGACCGACCAAAGATGGGCGCCTAACATCTTATTGCCGTCTGAAGATACAGGGTGGATGACCGCAAATCGTCCTTTCTCAAGAAGCAGACCGTGCTCTTGCATACGTGAACTCGCAAACCAGCAATCCCCAGGCTGGGGAGCAAGCCCGAGGGCATGGGCGACGACCGCATAATCACGAGCGGCCTCATGGGAGTCCTGCACGCTCGGCTCGCCCCATCCATGGAAAAATGGCTGGAAGACGCCGGGTGCGCCGAGCGCCCAGCGCTTACGCGCGCCAGAAAGCGCTACCAATCGACGTGCGCTAGTATCTGGAGAGAGCGAGAAGGCGTGGTCAAACTCCTGCCGGCGAATATGCGCAAGCAGGGCGAGTGACGCAGCTGCGCTTGTTGAAATATCACTCGCTAAAGCGACATCTACACCTGGGCACCCCTCGAGCATCGGCAAGGCGGCCGCATGCGTCACCACGGTCACGCGTGCGCCCGGATGTTTATCACGAATCGCGCGCAGTGCAGGCGTCAGCGCCAAGGCACCACGCAATCCGCAAGGCTTCGCGAAAAGAATACGCACGGCTTAGACAGCTTCGCCCGACTGCTGATCCCAGAGTCGGCGGAAAAGTTCATTGGTAGCGTAAACCTTATCGCGCGGACCATCCGCAACAATTTGACCCTTATCGAGCACGAGCACTCGGTCGACGTCACGAATCGTACTGAAGCGGTGCGCGACGATTAACGTCGTACGACCACGCATCAACTCGGCGAGCGAGCTTTGGATGGCGCGTTCCGTATCCGTATCCAATGACGAAGTGGCTTCGTCTAAGAGCAAAATTGGTGCGTCCTTGAGGAATGCCCGTGCAATGGCAACGCGTTGGCGCTGCCCACCCGAAAGCGCGGCCCCACGCTCTCCAACCCGTGTTTCAAATCCCGCTGGTAGCGAACGGATAAAATCAAGCGCACCCGCCAACTTGGCAGCATGCTCAACAGCTGCATCGTCAGCGCCAGGGCGACCCAAACGTATATTATCACGAATACTCCCGTCAAAAAGTACTGGCTCCTGAGAGACAAGCGCAATGGAGGAACGTAATTCAGCTAGACTAATTTTTCGTAAATCGTGCCCATCGAGCATGACTAGCCCTTCGCTTGGATCGAAGAAACGGGGGATGAGATTAAGGAATGTGCTTTTGCCCGCTCCACTCGGACCAACTAAAGCGACAGATTGTCCTGCGGGAATTTTCGTAACAATCGAATGAAGCACTGTCTCGCGGCCATATGTAAAAGAAACCCCCTGAAAGGTGAGTTCGCCACGGACCTTTGAAATCCGTACTGGATCTACCGGATCTGGCACTTCATCAGGCGCATCAAATATTTCTGTTAGTCGCGAAAGACCGACTTCCGCCAGACGCAACATGTTGCTTACGCGGCCTAATTTCTTGATGGGCTCATAAGCTATATAAAGTGCCGCAATAATGATTAAGAGGCGCGGGAGGTCTAATCCGCTGTTGGCGCCAACCCAGATAGCTAATGCAATGCCCGAGGCGGCAACTAATTCCAGCAAGGGAGAAAGTGCCTTATCATAACGTGCAATACGCCCTTGAGCATGCAGTCCTGCAGAGCTCGCCTGGTTAAAGCGGGCAATTTCACGATCTTCCAAATTGTAGGCCCGAATTTCACGCGGGGATTGCAAATTCTCGACAGCAATCGACGTCACCCGAACGTAGGCTGCATTCGATAGTCGCGCGCGCTTCTGTAGCTTCTGGCCAATGAAACGCACTACGAAGACTGAAATCGGGACGACCAGAAGGCAGAGCAGAAAACGCCAGCCCTCATGGAGACTTAGGCAGGTATAAACAACCATGCCGACGGCAAAAATGAGCGTGAACGGCTGAATCATGATGTCATTGGTCACATCAATGAGAACTAACCTAACAGAAGCTACATCACCGGTTAGCCGTTGCATCAAGTCGCCCGTCGTCATCCGCCCAAAAAAACTCAACGGCAACCTCTGAATACGCGCGAACACCTCCGAGCGCACCGCTTCGATCACACGAATGCCTGCAATGTTGATCAGCGTACCCGCAATCCACTGAGAGATACCGCGAAAAATAAATACCGTTGGTAAGAATAATACTGCGAATTCAGTTTCATGACCACGGGGCAACACCCAAGGCTGCCACCCAATCCAAGCCGGAAAACTAATGATGGGCGTCTCGATAGCATTTTTGTCGCCGAAAGCAGCTGGCAGAACTTTACCAAGCAGAAAAGGCACGCCCAGCGCACTACTCGCTGCGTAAAGCAGACCCGCCAAGGCAGCCGCCGTCAGTAAATGCCAGTTTCCGCGTAGGAAACGAATGTAGGTATGGTAATGTCCACGAAACACGACCCCAGCGTGGCAAAGCTAAAGGCGAAAGGGAACGGAAAAAGCCTGAAAGGGCCCTACTTCTTATCAGGGAAAGCGACTGATAGGGCTATCGCTAGACCCAAGACGCCGCCGACAATCGCTAAAGAAATATCCGTGGAAAGGTGAACAGTCCCAGACTTTACCAAAAAATTCGGGACCCAAGACGCAACAGTACCTGCGTTTTGACCAACGGTCGCCGCCCAAGGAAGAATCATTTTAAGCCCAATAAACAGTAAGATAAATGCCAGGGCTGGCTTCAGGAATCGGAAGTATCCCATGAAGCCTGACAATGCGAAATACATGGAGCGAAGACCCAGGATCGCAAAAATGTTTGAGGTAAAAGCAATGAAGCGCTTCTCACCAATTTCCATATCAGCAGGCAAAATGCCTAACACCGCGGGAATGGAATCAATGGCAAAAACAAGGTCGGTGCCCTCAACAACGAGTAAGACGACGAAGAGTGGCGTAAAGAGATTACGCCCGTTTTCGCGCACGACAAATGCACTACCGTGTAAATGTGGCGTCAAGGGAAACACTTTGCGTGCCATACGTACGAATAGATTTTCAGACATGTCTTTACCTTCGTCCTCACCACGCGCTGCGGCCAATTTGATACCTGTGAAAACAAGAAATGCTCCGAAGATTGGGAGCAGAATGGTGAATCGATCAACGGCTGCGATACCTGCTACAATAAATAATGCTCGCATCACAACCGCACCAATGATGCCCCAGAAAAGTACACGGTGTTGGTGTTCGTCAGGTATTTTGAAGTGCGCAAAAACTAGAATAAAAATAAATAGATTATCAACCGAGAGTGCTAACTCGAGAAGGTAGCCTGCGGCAAAAAGCTGAGCATCTTGTGGTCCGCGCCAGGCACTCAGTAAAAAAGCGAAACCTACCGCGAGAGACATCCAGACAACACACCAAGCGACCGCCGCACGGAAAGAAGGCTTCCGAGCCCGACGATTAAAGACACCTAAATCAAGAGCTAGCATGCAGGCGACAAATACGAGAAATGCTGCCCAAGCCCAGAGGGGCATTTCGGAGTGAACTATTTGGGCAATCACAGGGAATAGCATGACTGGTCCTACCCTTACGGCAGTTTTCTAAGGGTCAAGGCAGGTAGATTACAATACCGTCATTGAGTTGGACAGCCTCTTGGGGCTTGCCCGCCAAAGAGCATGGACACACCTTTGGCATCTGCTCGTGTCCCCGTAGTTCAACGGATAGAACACTGGTTTCCTAAACCGGGGATGATGGTTCAATTCCATCCGGGGACGCCAGCTAGCCTTTAAATATTTACACCTGTGCCTCCCAAGAAAAAACCTGCGGTTAAAATGCGCTCACGGCGTCCAGCGCCAGCGCGTGCCCATGCACCCTCTACGTCGACTCCAGAGGCAGCCCGCGGATCTAAACAGGAACGCATCGCCCTACTCATCGACGCAGACAATGTCTCGCACGGATTCTTACCCACCTTACGCGACTTTGTGGGCGAGACGACCCTAGCTTCGGCACGTGCCTACGGTGATTTTCAGAATCGTCTACACAACTGGCGAAAAGCCGCGGAAGCATGGCCAGCCCTCGATTTGGTCGAACAACGAAATTATACAGCCGGGAAAAACGCGACGGACATGCGGTTGACCATTGATGCGGTCAAATTGCTCGCCGGAAAGAAACCGCCCACGACGTTGGTGTTTGTGACCAACGACAGTGACTTCACACCCATTGTCGAAGACGCTAAGAAAGACGGCGTGCGCATTGTTGTGATGGGCGAACGCCCGCACCGCGCCCTTCGGAGCGCAGCCCATCACTACGTCAATCTCACCGAGCTGCGCGAGCGCCTCGAAAATAAGGCTGCGGCTGAATCAGATCCACGCGAAGTCCTACGGCTCCTGCTCGCCGCCTTACGTTCCTTGCCTAAACTTAACGCCAAAGCCGAAAAAGCCCTGGCAGAAGCCGAACGCCGTTTGCCACTTTTGCGTTTTGCAACTGGGCGACCGACACCAAGCACCTCGCGCAAAGCAGACAGCTCAACCCCGCCGAGTCGTGCACGACGTGGACGACAAACAGGCACGGCGGCGAGCCAAACCGCAGCCACTCGGCAAGGCGATCAAGTTTCGGCGAGCAATGACGTCCACGCCATTCGACGCAAAGAAGCACTCCTGAATCGAACAGACCTTATTCAATCTTTGGTCGACGCAGCTCGCTCTCTTCCAAATCAAGATGGTTGGGTCAAAGGCGAATTTATCCTACGCCGTGTACGCGAAACGGTTCCTAACTTTGACCAGGTCGCCCCACGGTACGCAAAATTTTACCGAATGCTCGAGGATACAGGACGCTTCGATGTTGAATTACGCGCGAGCACTGTATTCGCCCGGCCCCGCAAGGCATAAACTAGTTACGGTTAGCACCCTGCCCTGCGAAGTTTCGTTGTCCGCGGCGGAAGTAGAAAAATGCTGCCAAGCATACCAGGACCGCAATCACGGCAATGACCGTATAGAACTCTGCACGTTGCTCACGAATTTGATCGTCCAGAGCTGCACCCTTCAAGTCGGAGGAAACCTTTATGAAGCCGACTGGCTCTGCCTTCTTTAACTGTGTGCCTGAAATCGATTCGCCACCAAAGTTTACGCCAGAAGGCTCTATGGGCATAAACTCTGTGTGACTATCTTGTCCTTCCACGCTCACAGGTTTTGCAACAGGTACGACTTCGCCAAATAAAGCCATCAGGACAAACGTTAGCGGGTTAGAGCGTGGGCATAACCATCGCACAGTGCGCTAAGTGTCGCCTCTACCAAGTTCGCACTCACCCCAACTGTACCCCAACTAGCGGTGCCATCCGTGGAGCGAACCACAACGCGTGTCTTAGCTGAAGTGCCATCGCGGCCACTCAAAACGCGCACTTTGTAGTCGGTTAAATTCACTTTTTTCAGACGTGGGAATGCACGGACAAGACCATCGCGTAATGCTTGATCGAGTGCATGAACAGGCCCTTCGCCCTCGGCAACCGTGAGGGTCTCTTCCTTGCCGATGCGCACACGGATGGTAGCTTCGCAGGCCGCATGACCAGGGCCACCGCGGACGGAAACGTGATAGGTTACGACTTCAAAGGGTAGCTGAGCGGCCTTTCCGAGGTGACGTCGCAAGAGTAAGGCTAGTGAAGCTTCCGCATCCTCAAAACTCCAACCCTCATGCTCAAGGCGCTTAAGTTCTTCCAAGGCACTTCGCGTTGAGGGCGCATCCTTATCGAGCGTGATACCTAACTCAGCTGCCTTAACAACCAAGTTACTCCGGCCGGATTGGTCGCTGACCAAAACATCGCGCGTATTACCAACCGCTGCAGGATCGATATGTTCATAGGCTGCCGCAAATTTTCGAACAGCATCGACGTGCGTGCCGCCTTTATGGGCGAAAGCCGCGGCACCAACCCAAGGCCGTCGTGCTTCGGGCGCTTGATTGGTCACACCGTCTAAAAACTGAGATAAAGCCGTAAGACGACGCAGTGAAGCTGCAGGCACACAGCGCCATCCGCGCTTTAGCTGACAGACGGGCATAACGGCTGTAAGGTCGCAATTACCCGTGCGCTCGCCTATACCATTAATGGTTCCCTGAACGTGTGATGCGCCTGCATCTAAGGCGGCAAGGGCGTTTGCGAGCGCCAGACCAGCGTCGTCGTGCGTGTGAATACCAATGGGGACTTTGACGGCACTCAGGGCTGCACGCGTGGCGGCAGCAACTTCATCTGGCAGTGAACCGCCATTGGTATCGCAAAGAACTATGCGGCTTGCTCCGGCGTCAGCCGCAGCGCGGTAACACGCAAGTGCGTAATCTGCGTCTTCCTTCCAACCGTCAATGGCGTGCTCGCAGTCGTAGACGACTTCGCGCCCGTGCTTACACAAATAAGCAACGGTATCCGAAATCATTTCGAGGTTTTCTTCGGGCGTGCAGCGCAAGACTTCGCGAACATGCGTGCGCGAGGTCTTGCCAAAAATAGTGACGACGGGCGTTCCGACTGCGAGTAGGCCTTTAACTTGTTCATCCTCAGAGGCACGCACACCTTTGCGACGTGTCGAGCCAAAGGCAGCAAGCTTGGCATGTTTGAATTTCAAACGCTTGGCTTGCGTAAAGAATTCTATGTCTCGCGGATTAGATCCAGGCCAACCACCCTCAATATAAGTGACCCCAAAGCGGTCGAGCTCAGCGGCCACGCGTAACTTGTCCTCAACCGAGAAATGGATGCCGAGTCCTTGGGCGCCGTCGCGCAAGGTGGTATCGTAAATCTCTATGGAGCGAGCCATGGGAACCCATACCGTAGAGGGATGGTCCGTTGCAGGGCAAGCGGGATGCGGGCTTGCTCAGGGCCAAAACCACGCTGAAATAGGACGAAATGAGCACCCGATTGCTGCTTTTCTTCGCCTGGGCGGTCTCAACAAGTCCCGCTTTTGCTCAATGGGAAATCTTCGCACAACGCATACCAGAAGATGGAAGTTGGGCCACCTACCGCGTCACCCGACAAAGCGGAAACTCCAAGCCACAGATTTCGGAAATACGCATCAGTACGCGCGACGGTACTGTTGTTGAAAAAACTCCCTGCGTTTGGCTCGAAATCTCTCCCGTCAAGTGGTTAGGCTCACGCAACAAGGGTCGTCTCAGTTTCTTAATTCCACGCGCAATGGACGCAGCCAAAGCGGGTAGGCTGTTATTCATTTCCTATGAGATACTTTTTACGGATCCCGTTAAAGGACCCTGGCACCTGATGCCTGCTGACGTGAATTGGCTCGTTGAGAAAGTTGAGCTTAAGTCAACTTCAGCACTCACTCCAGATGGATCGGCAAAAATGAATGATGGCGCAGGCAAGGCTCATGACTGCTCACTACAAAAATTAGAGAGTAAACTGTCGCTCGACCCGCCTTTCGCATCTGCACAAACAACGGACTTAGTTGGCAAAGTTTGGCGCGACGAGACGACACCCTTTGGCATTATTCGGGCTGAATGGACAGAGACGCTCAAAAAGGGTGATGAGACCGAAGTGGAAACTAAAATCATGGA
>CAIYUD010000175.1 GCA_903929325.1 uncultured Opitutia bacterium
CAACCCCTCAGAAGTCATACAAGTAGCGCTTCGAAACGAGCAGCTCCCTGCTACCGCCAGCTCGACGGGCGAATGGGGAGCACGCTTCCGTCCACGTCCTGCAAATAAAGTAGCGGTAACCCTCAAAGCGAAAGCCAGCTCCGGAGAGGCAATATTGGCTGATATTTTAATCGGAGACGTTTGGGTTTGTGCAGGTCAATCCAACATGGAGTTCCCTGTCGGACGAGAACAGAAAGAGAACTTAATGGAGTCCGCGAAGTCGTGGAATGACTCACCGTCACTGCGTATTCTCAACTATAGTTTCCCAGGACAGTATATCTCACAAAAGGCACTGAGTGCGGAGATGCTCGCGCGGATGAATCGTGCAGATTTTTTTAGCGGAACGTGGCAAACCTGTACTGATAAATCTGTTAAACCCTTTTCAGCCGTGGGCTGGTGGTTCGGACAAAAAATTCAGCAAACAACCGGCGTGCCTATCGGCCTCATTAATTGGTCTATTGGCGGGGCACCGATTGAGACGTTTATTCGCCGCGAGGCATTTATTGGATCGGTTGTTCTAGAAAATAAACTTAAAGGCGAGTGGACTAATAATCCTGCAATTGATGACTGGGTGCGCGGGCGCGCTAAAACTCACTTTGGTAAAGCTAAAGAACCGCACGACAACCTTGGCATCGATCACTTCTATAAACCAGGGTTTGCCTGGGCTGCAGGTCCTAGCCGAACAACTTGGTTTCCTGTTAAAGGCTGGATTTGGTACCAAGGAGAAAGCAATTCACTCTCGGAGCCATTCGTCAAAGAATACCCTGAATTACTGAAGGCAATGATCGCTGATTGGCGGTCGCAATGGAAGTTACCCGATGCGCCATTCCTCTGGGTGCAACTCTCTTCAATTGATACGAAAGGTTATAAATCAGCGAGCTGGCCACTCTTCCGCGATAATCAACGCAAACTCTTATCGGAAATTCCCAATTCAGGAATGGCTGTCAGCAGTGACGTAGGCGCTAAGGACGACGTACACCCACGAGATAAGCGTACCGTTGGCGAACGCTTGGCGCGGTGGGCATTACAATTCACCTATGGAAAGAAAGATATCATACCTTCGGGACCACTTGTGGTTGGAGCTAAAGCCCAAGGAGATAAAATTGTGGTTAATTTTCAGTACAGTGCGGGACTTAAAACATGGGATAAAGCAGCTGTGCGTGAAGTCGAAGTTGCAGACGCCAAGGGCGTCTTCACTGCAGCAAGCGCAACAACTCAAGGTGACAGCCTTGTTGTAGTTTCGCCCGTCAAGGACCCTAAAGCTGTCCGCTACGGCTGGGTTCCGTGGTCGCAGGGCAATCTGGTGAATAGCCAAGGACTACCTGCGTCCACCTTCTCGATCGAAGTTAAGTGAGGGGCGCGTAGTAGTTGCGAATCATCGCAGCGAGCACAGCCTTCACATCGTCAGAAAGAAAACTGCCGAAACTAATCTCTTTATTGTCTGAGATTATCACCACCGCTAATTCGGGACGGTTGTTGGAGTCTGCGCCGCGATACGCGAGAAAGACGTCAACTAATTCTCCGGCTTTCAGCGTCCATGTCCAACCTAGTGGACCTAGAATACGCCAGCGCACCGTCACGCGCTCGGACTGCAACCGAATCCGATAAGTCCCGACGGAGAAAGCTAAACCAAAGAGGACAAAGAACCCCCCGAAGACACCGACTACAGCAAAGGAGGCTGCGTCTGGTTTCGATAACAGGGAAATAAAGATGCCGCCGAAAATCACGAGACTAAGCGTCAACCAAACCCGCCCGAAGGTTGTCGAGAGACGCGTACCAAGGACGAGATCATTGCCTTCAATGCGCTGGGTGACCTTTGGATGTCCCGTTCCTGCCAAGGCTCTATCGGCAGCGGCATCGGTGGCAGCGCCCGAGGGATTGCACCAAGGACAGCCACTTGTTCGCAACCAGTCGACAGGAAGGGGTCGACGACAATTCAGGCAGCGCTCGGGTTCGCTCATGCCTTACCCTCGAGCAGCTTCCAGCACACCAGCTTTTGACGAGGCATATGGAAAGGCCCCTTCCACATATTGCCTTTAAGTTCGGTCGTTGGACGTCCTTGACGGTCTAAATAACCATACCACTCGCCATGCTCACGGTCAGGGAAATGCGCGTAGGACCAATCATGCACCTGGCGATGCATCTCCGCATACTTGGCATCGCCCGTGTGTACATGCGCCATGAGTGTGGCAATAATCGCCTCGTTGTGCGGCCACCAGAACTTCATGAAATGCCAGTACTCTTGGATGGGCTTACCCATGAGATCTGTGAAATAAAGGATGCCGCCGTGCTCCTTGTCCCAGCCGCGCTCCCACATCCAATCGAGCATCTCGAGGCCGAGTTTGGCCATCGCAGCGTCACCACGGTGGCGAGCCTCGCGGAGAATAAACCAGGCGGCTTCAATGGCATGACCTGGATTGAGCAGGCGACCATCGAAATGGTCGTAGATTTCTCCCTTAGGCCCGACCATTTCCATAACGACCTTGAGGTCAGGCTTAACGAAATAGGTACGGATATCATCGATCGCAATCGACGCCCAATCGGTGAGCGACTTTCCGCGTACGGTGACGTCGCCTAAGCTTTCGCGCATATCTTGCGCAGTCACCAACGTCATCATCAACGGCGATAGGCCGCGCGCCGGGCGTGTGCTTGGATCGACTTTAGGAGCAATGTGTCCTGGCTCGCGATTAAACTTAAGGAAGGTGTCGTAGGCGGCCAAGGATCGATCGCGCCATTCTACTTGGCCTGTTGCCCGGAAGGCTTCGCCATACCCAATCGCAGCAAAACACTCGGAGAATACATACCGACGCATGCGCAATGGTTTACCTTCGCGCGTGACGGTAAAATGGAGTTTGCCTGAAGCGTCTGCACACTTGTCGCGGAGGAATCGTGCACAGGAAAGGGAGGCCTCTAGCCACTCAGGCTTCTTTTCAACGGTGTTGTAGAGATTCCCAAAGGTCCAACCCGCACGGCCTTGAAACCAGACCGACTTATCGGAATCGAGGAGCTCACCCTTACGCCCAAGCGAAGTCAGGATGCCGCCATGCTCACGGTCGACGCCATGCTTTAACCAGAAAGGCATCACATCCCCCAACAGACCATCGCGGTAGTCCGTGAGTAGCTCGGCGCGGCGTTCTTTCAGATAGGGCGTGGTCACACCGCCAAGGTGGCAAAGGTGGCGACAGGGTCAACGGCAAGAAAAAGGGCCGCCCCGGAGGGCGGCCCTGATGCAATCGATATCGATTGGCTTAGAAGCGGAAGGAAACGTCTGCCTTGATGTGCTGACCAGAGCTGAGACCGCCGCCAAACAGGGTGTCATAGGAGAGGCCTAATGAGGATTTGGCTCCAAATTCCTTACGAACACCCACGCCGAGACGGAAGATGTTAGCGCCAAATCCGTCGGTATGAATCGAGAAGTTCGTGTCACTGACGCCAATGTCCGCGAACTCTGCTGTCATATCAGTTTGGCCACCATTGTGAAACTCATGCTCAAAGGCGAAAACTCCGGTAAGGGTTGTCTTCTCGCCAAGTGCATACTCCGCGTTGAGGCCGAATTCGCCGACGAGGGATCGACGATTGAAGCCGTTGACGTTCAATTGAGCGCCAGCGACGTCGGACTCGCTGAAAGCGCCGACATCTGTGGAAGCGAATGAAAGTCCGATATAGGGGATGAGTGCGACCTGGGAGACCGCAGGCTCGCGTGCTTTCACCACGGGATTGATCGACGGTGCCTTTGACAGGAACGTTAGGCGCGCTGCCACGGCGTAGGCATCCTGATTATCTTGACTCATGTGTGCGCCCTGACGAATAGCATCAAAGTTTGTGCTACTCACTGAGACGCCGAGATCGAAGCGCATGGACTTGGACTCTGGGGTTAGACTGAGACCAATACCGAAGGCGGCTGTATTTGCATCGCCAGTGAAACCAGTAGCCTGGACCTTGCCATCGTCGAGACCAGCGCTGAGGTTTAGGCGCGCGTTACTGCCGAGAGCAAAGTCGCCTGTAATATAGATAGTATCGCTGCTTGCTTTGTAACCAGTGTAGCCGGATGTCGAACTAGAGGTTAGCTGCTCACCGCTGTAGCCAAGATTGAATCCCCATTTGCCGTCATCACCCGAGCGACGACCCGAGGAGGTAAGTTGGGCGATGTTACGATTCACGCGAACTGCAATTTCACCGAAGCCAGAATAAGCCTCAGGCGAGAGTGAATCGAGACCTGTAGCACCCGAAGACGCAGTCAGCATTTGGATAGCAGCAGCACCGAGGTCAGTTGAGAGCTCGCCATCGACATTATCGTGACGTGTTAAAATCCAGGCCTTGAGGCCATTCTTGGCAGCCGCATTCGTTGGATTGTATGCGCTAGCGATAAACCCAGGGGACAATTCACCTGAGATGCCTGACTTGTCGTAATCGATTGCTTCCATCCAGAGAGCACGACCAATTTCACGCTGATTACGGTTCTTGCCGTAGTGCGAGAAATTCTGATTCGTCAGCAACCCTGTGCCGTACGCCTTGCCCGTTGAGTGATCAAAGAGCACGCGGTCACCAAGCGCAGTCACGGTTTGCGACAAGTCAAACTTGTCGAAGGTATTGCGAGCATTACCCGAGCCGTTAGCGATAACCTGGAAGACGTTACCATGCTTAGCTTCGAAACCAGCAATATCGGTGAAGCGGATGACGGAATAGTCCACGGGGGCTGTGTTCGAAACGATAATCGAGCCAGTCACGCGATACTGGTCGTAGGCTGTACCA
>CAIYUD010000176.1 GCA_903929325.1 uncultured Opitutia bacterium
CTGCTTCGGCCATGGCTTTGGATTCTTCCGGCGAGCCGACGTAAACAATCGTGAACATTTCCATCTTTCGGGCGAGCGCGACGGTTTCGATTTCTTTCTTCGTGCTCATCCCTGTCTCTTCGAGGATCTGACGGAACTTTCCGTCGATGATGGTATGTGTCGGGAAATTATTGATGCCACTAAAGCCCATCTCTTTCACCTTGCCCAACCAATGCCACATGCGGCGACGAGGATCGGTCGCATGTACGCCACAAATTACGGGAATCTCTTCAACGACGGGTAGGACTTCGTATTCACCAATCTCCATCGCAACAGCGTTAGCGTCGCCATAGGCCATCATGCCAGCGGTTGAGCCGTGGCCGGCCATACGGAAACGGCCAGAGTTATAGACGATGATAAGGTCAGCGCCGCCGCGTTCGATAAACTTGGCACTGATGCCCGTGCCGGCACCCGCAGCGATAATCGCTTGGCCTTTAGCCAATGTCGCCCGCAAACGGGCCATCACTTCGAGGCGAGTGTAGGGGTTTCCTTTTCCTGTCCAGGGGTTCGGCATGGGCGTACGTAAGACATAATCTATCGGACGAGGGGTCACACGGGGCAACCTTGAAAATCCTTCGGCTTGCAGGGCGCTTTGGCTTGGTTAGTTTAACGACAACAAAACTATGGTCTACCATTACGGTGTCTTCAAATTCCACCCAGGGACTAACCAGTCCACCATCGACAATTGCTTTAAGGCCTTAAAAGGCATGGTTGGAAAAATTCCCGGACTGCTCTCGGTCGAAAGCGGTCCTTACGAAAGCGATGAAGGCCTTAACGAAGGATTCACCCATGGATTTGTCATGAAGTTTGATAGTCCCAAGAGCCGCGATGCATACTTGCCACATCCCGAGCACGAGCGCGTCAAAGCCATCGTCGTGCCCAACTTAGCCCAGGTGATTGTCTTCGATTTCTCCGTCTAAGCGCAGTCAACGACGACGACCCGCGAGCACTTGGAATTTCCCACCAAAGTGCGACGGGTGAGTTAAGGCTTTCAGAATGCCCACTGCTTCGGGTGTGCCTGCTGCCACAATACGCTCGAGTGCATCGGCCGCATGCCGAACCAGAAAAGCTTCTTGGCGTTCAACTTTGACGTCTGTGAAGTTAGCCAACTTGAGCACGGACTCCATGCGATCCCAGAGAACGTGACAGGTTAAATCTTGCTCACCTACATTCGCCAACAGGTCGTTATGCTGACCGTGCTGATAATACGCACGAGCTGTTCCTTGTGGCGACGACTCCAATAAATCGGGGAGAGTCTTGCCATAATCTAAAAAGATAACTGCGCCCGACCAACCACCTTTCACGATACCTCGCAAGAGAGCCTCCGCCCGCAAAGCGACATCGACGGTGAATCCTTCGTGCCAGGGTTTCGGCAGGGTTTCGATAAACGTACGTCCTTCAACATCCGTTGGTTCACCAAAAATATCTTCTGCCAACGATCCGTCGGCCAACACGCGTACACCAAGATCCACCCACTTCCCTTGAATGAAACGGAATCGTCGGAAGGGCTGGGCATCCAATAGCTCGTTGGCAATGACAATAGATTTACCCGAAATGTCTAAAGGGTCACCGACGCGTAACGTTTTCAGATTCGCAAAACGATGAGCGACCGATGCAAATACAGAAACTCCGGGTTCTGCACCGATTTCGACTAAAGTGTAATCCCGGGTATCACCCACCATGCTTGTGGCGGCTGAGGCCATCAGGTCGCCAAAGACAGGGCCGAGGGCAACCGAGGTGGTAAAGTCCGTGCCAGAGCGACGCCCTACCCGGTCGCGCTTGGAGGTATAATAACCCGCACCTGGTAGGAAAAGTGCGACGTCCACAAAGTCATCGAAACGCACGACCCCAGCCTTAGCCCGTTCGCCCAAGGCAGCTATCAAGGTTTCACGGTGTGTACCCACAAACAGTATCGGTGCGTTCCTATCGGATAGCCGCAAGCCGGAACCGCTACGCTTGCCCTCCCGCCCAGTCCCTGCATCGATGGACGGAGTGATCCTCGCCGTCGAAAGTTCCTGTGATGAGTCCGCACTCGCCCTTTTGGTGCCCGGACAAGGCCTCACGCATGAACTCGTCAGCACGCAGACCGAATTACACCGCAAACATGGCGGCGTTGTCCCTGACCTTGCCAGCCGCGAACACTTAACCGCCCTACCCTTACTGCTGCGCGAGCTACTTCC
>CAIYUD010000177.1 GCA_903929325.1 uncultured Opitutia bacterium
AAGGTTTTCCAGGCGAACTCATAACTACCGCCATCTACACCCTCGATCATACAGGATCCGTACGCCTCGACCTGCGCGCCGAATGCGAAACGGCAACAGTGGCTAATCTCACCAACCACGCTTACTTTAATTTATCCGGCTTAGGCACTCCGTCGATTAACGATCACTGCTTACAGGTTTTCTCCCAGCAAGTTCTAGAGATTGATGCCAACACCTTACCAACTGGAAGAACTCTTTCTGCTGAAGGCTCTGCTTGGGACTTCCGTAAACCTCAACCCATTGGAAATCGGCTATTGAAAGATCCAGCTCTGATGCCAACGCGAGGCTACGATCACACATTTATCGTTCAAGGAGAGGCGGGGCAATTGCGCCCTGCTGCGATATTCAGTCACCCTGCATCCGGCCGAACTGTCAAAATATCTACGACCGCACCGGCTCTCGTACTTTACACGGGCAACTGGTTGAAAGAAGTTGGCGATGGTGCGTTGGGCAAAGCAGGCAAACCTTACGATAATCATTCAGGCGTCGCCCTAGAAACTCAGAATTATCCTGATGCCCCCAATCACCCGCACTTCCCAAGCGCCCGAGTTGATGCGACGCACCCGTTCGTGCAAACAACGGTCTGGGAACCTTCACTGCAAGCGTGAGCGCTTCTTTTACGTGTTCTGCCTTTCCTAAGCGCACCGCAGGCGTCGTCTTGCATGTTAGCTCACTACCTGGCCATGGTCCTATCGGTAATTTTGGATCAAGTGCACGGGCCTGGATCGATTTTCTCTCTCAAGCAGGATTTACTTGGTGGCAGGTTTGCCCACTCGGGCCAACAAGCTACGGCGATTCACCCTATCAACCCCTTTCAGCTTTTGCGCTTAATCCTTATTTCATCGACCTTGAGGACTTAGTTGAAGGAGGCCTATTAACGTTGGAAGAAATTAGTGGAGTCACCGAGACTCAAAATATTCCGTACGGGTACCTTTGGGAAAAATTACGCCCGTTATTAAATTTAGCCGCACAACGTGGTGCAGAAAATGAACGTCGCCTAAAGCACTGGGGAGACCTGGCAGCCTTTCGCCGCACCGAAAAAAGTTGGTTAAGTGACTGGGAAAAGTTTTCGGCACTTCGTGAGAGTAATGATTACCGAGAGCCGCAACGATGGACCGTGCACACGGTTGATGCGTCAATAGCGATGCGGGCGGCAGTGCTTCAATTTATCGCCAGCACGCAATGGCAGCGACTATGTGCCTATGGCAAAAAACAGGGTGTGCATATTTTGGGCGATGAACCTATTTATGTCTCCGCAGATGGCTGTGACCGATGGGCGCACCCTGAATTATTCTCTGATGACTTAGTCGCAGGCGTTCCACCCGACTACTTTTCTGCTGATGGACAGCTCTGGGGTAATCCAATCTATAATTGGCAACGTCACACTGAAGATAACTTTGCTTGGTGGCACTCACGCATCCTGAAAGACCTCGAACGTTTTTCGGCTATTCGAATCGACCACTTCCGCGGCCTCTATGATTACTGGGCGGTCGACAAGCATGCCGTCCATGCACGTGAAGGCTCATGGCTACCAGGACCGAAGATGGCTTTTTTTGAGGCCGTCGGCAACTTGCCGCTTGTTGCTGAAGACTTAGGCGATTTGAACGCAGGGGTTCACGCCTTACGCAAAGAAGCGAAACTTCCAGGTATGTCTGTTTTACAGTTCGGATTTCCTCTGACGAAAGATAACCCGCACCACCCATCGACCATTACAGACGATCGCGTCGCCTATACAGGCACGCACGACAACGATACGATGATTGGCTGGTTTAATCAATTAACCGCCGAGGAACAGTCAGTGGTGCGGGCGACACTCGGCGAAGGCCCTATCGCCACAGAGGGCTTCAAGGCGGTTGTAAACTCGCCTGCCATTGCCGCTTTTGCCCCTGCACAAGACCTACTAAGACTTGGTAGCGAGGCGCGCCTGAATACGCCTGGAAAAGCTGACGGTAACTGGACGTGGCGAATGACGGCTTCTCAGCTTAAAGCGCTATCCAGCCATGCGAGCGACTGGAAGTCGCTTCTGCGCGCAGCCAACCGCTCTTAAATCAGCGCGTCAGTCGACGGTACTTCGGACGCCGCGGATTGTCTGCGTCTTCACCGAGTCGTTTACGGCGGTCTTCTAAATAAGAACCGAAATTGCCTTCGTGCCAAACGACACGGCTATCGCCTTCAAACGCAAGGATGTGCGTGGCCACACGATCCAAGAACCAACGATCGTGAGTGATGATAACTGCGCAGCCTGCAAAATCTTCGAGAGCATCTTCTAAAGCACGGATCGTATTCACATCTAAATCATTCGTCGGTTCATCAAGCAGAAGCACATTAGCCCCTGCCCGGATAAGGCGAGCCAAGTGAATGCGGTTACGCTCACCGCCCGACATTAAACCGACCTTGCGCTGTTGGACATCGCCCGTGAAACCAAAGCGTGCGGCGTAGGCGCGTGCATTCACCGCAACCTTTCCTAAGTGAACGACATCCTGTCCGTCGGATAGAGCCGACCAAACAGGTTGATCTGCCGGCAAGGCATCACGCGTCTGGTCGACGTAGGCGAGCTTCACGGTATCACCTAAACGCAGTTCGCCTGCATCCGGCTTCTCCTGTCCGACAATCATTCTAAAGAGGGTCGTCTTGCCGGCACCATTCGGCCCGACAACACCGACAATACCACCCGCAGGTAAAGAGAAGTTTACATTCTCCATGAGCACACGGTCGCCGTAAGCTTTCATTAAGCCGCGTGCCTCAATCACAGCACCGCCGAGACGAGGGCCAGGCGGTATCCAAATTTCCGCCGTACGCTCACGCTCTTGTTGGTCTGCTGATAAAAGTTTTTCGTATGCAGAGATACGTGCTTTGTTTTTAGCCATGCGCGCCTTGGGTGACTGTGCTGCCCACTGCCCTTCACGGGCTAGAGCACGCGTGCGCGCGTTGGCCTGCTTGTCTTCCATCTCCATTCTTTGTCGTTTCTGATCGAGCCAGGATGAGTAGTTACCCTTCCAAGGGATACCGTGGCCACGGTCTAATTCCAAAATCCAACCGGCAACGTTATCAAGGAAGTAGCGGTCGTGCGTGATGGCGAGTACGGTGCCTTTGTAACGCTGCAAATGAAGCTCAAGCCATTGCACAGTGTCGGCATCTAAATGATTCGTGGGCTCATCGAGAAGAAGGATGTCTGGCTCCATGAGCAGCAACCGGGCCAGAGCCACGCGCCGACGCTCACCTCCTGATAAGCTCTCAACCGATGCGTCACCCGGCGGGCAACGTAGCGATTCCATCGCCATCTCGACTCGCGCATCTAAGTCCCAGCCTCCGCGATTATCGATGATCTGCTGCAGCTCTGCTTGTCGGGTGAGGATACTTGCCTGCTCCTTGGCGTCATCCGTCTCGCTGACTTTCACAAACGTGTCATCATATTCATCAAGCAATGCGCGCAATGGGGCTGTCGCCTCAGAGACACAGGCTTGAACAGTTTTTCCTTCACCCAAATCAGGCTCTTGAGCGAGGTAACCTAAAGTGTAACCCGGAACACGGGCAATCTCCCCATCGTACTCTTGATCGATGCCCGCAATAATACGTAGCAACGTAGATTTACCGGAACCATTTAAACCTAGGACTCCAATTTTTGCTCCATGATAAAAAGAAAGGGAGACATCTTTAAAAATAGGTTTTCGCTCATGGGACTTCGTCACCCCTGACATCGTAAAAATAACCTTATCACTGCTCATGTCTATAGATTCGACAGCACAGGGAATGGGGGCAAGCGGAACCTCTCGCCTTCTGCGTGGGTTTATCTCAACTTTTGTCCATGCGCACCCTGTTCACGTTTCTCTGTGCTCTCATTGTTTCAGCACAGGCAGCAGAACCTCCTGCACCTTTCGGCCCGCTCCCTTCCGCACGACAAGTTGCTTGGATGGATACCGAGTTTTACGGCTTTCTTCACTTCGGCCTCAATACCTACACCGGCAAAGAATGGGGCTATGGCGACGAAAGCCCCTCTTTGCTTAATTTGAAAAATTTCGATGCGGAAACAATGGCTCGCGAAGCGAAGGCTGCGGGCATGGGCGGACTCATCGTTGTCGCCAAGCACCATGACGGATTCTGTCTTTGGCCAACGGACACAACGCCGCACAACATACGCCTAGCCCCTTATAAAAATGGCAAAGGGGACATTGTCGGAGAAGTTGCCGCAGCCTGCCGCAAATACGGTATCAAATTCGGCATCTACGTCTCCCCTTGGGATCGCAATAATCCCGGCTACGGACGTGATGATTATAAAAAGACTTATTTAGCACAAGTCACCGAACTCACGGAACGTTATGGTGACGCATTTATGATGTGGTTCGATGGAGCTAACGGTGGTGATGGTTACTACGGTGGCGCCCGCGAAACCCGAAAAATTCCCAAAGACTATTACCCCTGGGACGCCATCCGGGCGCGCATTCGCGATAAGCAACCCATGGCATCTGTATTTGGTGACGGCGGACCCGATGTTCGCTGGGTGGGCAATGAACGTGGTATCGCGGGCGAAACTTGCTGGACCGTAACTCAAGCTGGCAGCGGCATACCCGCAGATCCGGAATACACTGGAGAGAAACTTAACCGCGGTTCGCCCAAAGGTAATGTTTGGCGTCCCGCTGAGTGCGACGTCTCCATTCGTCCAGGCTGGTTCTACCACGCCGCAGAAGACGGGCGCGTCAAAGACCTAAAAGCACTATCCAATATCTATTTTTGCTCGGTAGGACGCGGCCAGGGACTGAACTTAAACGTACCTCCTAATAAAAATGGCGAATGGCATCCCAACGATATCGCAGCACTGCGAACACTGCGTGCTCACCTTGATGCGATGTTTAGCGCCAACCTGACAAACGGCGCGACGGTCTCTTCAACGGTCATGCGCGGCAAGGATACGCGCTTCTCTGCCAACGCCTTGCTCGACAATAATCGCGACACGTACTGGTGCGGAGACGACAAGGACCTGAAACCTACCGCCGAAATCAATCTATCAAAAGACTCCACCTTTAATGTTTTACGCGTTCGTGAATTTACTCAACTCGGACAGCGCGTTGAAAGCTTTGCACTCGATGCCTGGGTTAATGGCGAATGGATTGAAGTAGCCGCAGCTACCACCGTCGGCAATCAGCGCCTACTTCGATTCCCAGCAGTGACGACGCAAAAAGTTCGCCTACGTATCACAGGCTCACTGGCCGTACCTTGCCTAAGCGAGTTCCAACTCTTCATGGAACCAGAAGGTGCCCGTGGACCTGAAGCAAGTGCTGCACTCAGAAAAAACTCGGGTTGGAAAATCACTGGATCTTCTAATGAGGGCAAAGGTTCCTCAGCCGAATCTGCCATTGACGGTAATTCTGCAACACTTTGGCAGACACATCCAGCATCCGGCGAACTTAACCCTCCGCAATGGTTCACGGTTGATACTGGCAAAGCGCGAACAGCGAAGGGTTTCTTCTATATCCCACGACAAGACAACTGTCTCCACGGTATGACAGATCGCTACCGCTTTGAAGTCAGCATGGATGGAAAAAATTGGACGCAGGTAGCGGAAGCTGAATTCGGCAATCTCCGCGCAAACCCACAGCAACAAAGTATTACATTCCCAACACCGGTTGAATTACGGCATTTCCGTTTCACAGGGCTTCATGCACTTGAAAAGAACCATATCACCGTGGCTGAGCTTGGTTTAATCGAATAAATGCCCATGCCATCCCGCTTGACTTTAACCGCCCAAAGCTAGATAAAGGAAACACAGTCACCTTTCAAAAGAAGGTGGGTCCAACCCGGACCCGCCTTTTTTGTCCCCTAAATTTCTTCACCCTCACACCACCCACACAAGCCCGTCCGCCCAAATGAGCCAAGACATCAAGCCGTTCCTCCAATACCTCGAAAAAGAAAAGCGCATCACCCGCGCTGAAGCCTGTGCCCTCATCGTCGAGGCGATTAAGTCGTCCGTCGAGAAATCGGTCATGCAAGGCCACGAAATCGAGGTCAACGCTGACCCTGACTCGGGCAAACTTGAAGCCTTTGTGCTTCTGCAGATCACCGACTCGGTCGCTGACGAAAAGCGCGAGATCAATCCTTCCGAAGCCATGAAGTATAGTACGGATGCTCGCATTGGAGATATTGTCCGGAAACCTATTAGCGTCTCGGAGCTTGGTCGCATTGCCGCCAAGTCGACCCAGCAACTTATCAATCAAAAATTCCGGGCGATTGAAAAAGAGCACGTCTACCAAGAATACAAAGACAAGGAAGGCGACATTGTCACCGGAACGGTCCGTCGCGTCGAACGTGGCAATATCATCGTCGAACTGAGCACTGCTGAAGCGATCCTCCCTTACCGCGAGCGTAGCCCTGGCGAAGAGTTCCGCACCGGAGACCGTATCCGTGCTCTCCTCCTCAAGATTGACCTCACCCAACGTGGTCCTGAATTTATTCTCTCTCGCGCAAATCCATCTTTCGTCCGTCGTTTACTCGAACTCGAAGTTGCTGAAATTGCGGATGGCACTGTCAGCATCGCTGCCATGGCGCGCGATCCTGGGTATCGTACCAAAATTGCGGTCGACTCACGCGACAGCAAGGTCGACCCCGTTGGCGCCTGTGTGGGTGCCCGTGGTACCCGCGTCCGTAACATCGTCAAAGAGCTTAATAACGAGAAAATCGACATCATCCGCTGGCAAGCAGACCCCCTCCGACTCCTTGAAGAAGCAATCAAGCCTGCGAAGCCACGCAACGTACAGGTGGATGAGCGTAATCGCCAAATCCACTTCGAAGTCGCTGAAGATGATATGCGCATCGCCATTGGTAAAGGCGGCCGCAACGCACGACTGACATCGAAGCTGATGGGCTGGCGCCTTGATATCGCTAAGTCGATTCACGTGCCTGACTCGGTCGATGATCAACTTGAACAACGCGCCCGCGCCTTGGCCGAACGCCTCGAGCTCGATTTATCCCTCGTCGGACGAATCGTGGGCATGGGTGTTACCGACCTCAGTGTACTCGAAGGCATGGAAGCCTCCGACTTCACGGGTGCTGGCTTCTCTCCTGAAGAAGCTGCCCAGGTCGTGGCTGCTGCCGCTAAGGCGCGCCAGGCTTAATCCGCTTTTACTTCTAACCACCGACCACACCGAACCTTCGCATGGCTGAGAAAAAGAAACCCAGTGCCGCCAAAAAAACTCCGACGACGCAGCGCTTTAGCGACGTCGCCAAGGAGATTGATGTCGAAGTAAAAGTCCTGCTCGGCTGGGTCAGCGAATTCGTTGAACAAAATCCTCAGTGGAAAGATTTCATTTACTCGGAAGGCAAAAAACCATCGGCCTCTTCAACCTGTGGCAAAACTTATAAAGGCGACTTGATGGCGTTCATCGCGCCGCGCCTTCCTGAAAAGGCAAAGCCTGAGCCAGAACCTGTTAAGCCTGTTGAAGCACCCGCAAAGCCATCGGTAGCTACACCAACACCTTCCGTCCGCCCACCTTTACCCGTTCAGCCTAGGGCAATTCCGCCGACGCAAGCACCACGGCCGGCAGCTCACTCCGTGCCGACGCCTCAGCGCGGAGATCTGCCACCAATGACAGTGAAGCCGCCCGTAGCGCCAAGCCGCCCAAGTGCACCCCTCCCCCCTCCCGTCATTCGCTCGACCGGAGCTCCCGTTGTCTCGCGCCCACAGGGTGCTGGCAATGAAGCACCAACACCTGGCAGCAAAGGCACGGTAACCGTTCGCCCGCCAATCGTCGTTCGCGATTTCGCAATCTCACTAAACATGAAGCCATTCCAGGTCGTCAGCGACCTCATGGCTC
>CAIYUD010000178.1 GCA_903929325.1 uncultured Opitutia bacterium
CTTTGGATAAAAAGACTTGGGGTATCAGGAATTTCTGTCGGACCGAATGACTATCAAGCGCAACCTGGCAAACCCGACGAAATTGGCCATCGGGTAGCACTCGCTGCCATGGAGCGCGCGGCGGAAGGTTGTATCAGCGGCGAATTTTCCGCCGTCGTCTCCGGGCCAATCAATAAACATGGCCTTGCCTCGGTAGGCTTTAGCCATCCTGGGCAGACGGAGTTTTTTGCAAAAAAATGGGGTGGTGAGCCCGTCATGGCTTTTGCTGGCGGCAAGATGACGGTCGCATTGGTAACGTGGCACATCCCTTTACGCGAAGTCGCTGACCATCTTAATGCTGAAAATATCCGTCGGACGATCTTAGCACTCGTGAAGCTTCGTCAGAAGCTTGGCGACAAAGACCCGCGCATCGCTGTCTGCGGACTGAATCCGCACGCTGGCGAAAATGGCATGCTCGGGAAAGAAGATGGCACCTTGATTCAGCCAATCATTGAGAAGCTTTGTCGAGAGGGGTTGAAGATTACGGGACCACTTCCGGGTGACACCGCCTTCCACCGCCACCTGAAAGGTGAGTTCGACGGCGTGGTCGCAATGTATCACGACCAAGGCCTTGGGCCTTTGAAGACGGTGGACTTTGCAGAGGCAGCCAACTTGACGCTCGGACTACCCTTTGTGCGCACCAGTCCCGACCACGGGACAGCCTATGACCTCGCAGGTACTCACAAGGCTGATCGCCGAAGCCTGGACTCGGCCATTCGCCTCGCCGCAAAACTGCAGGGATGAGAATCGTTTTCTTTTTCATTCATTTTTTTGCGCTCGTTCACGCCATCGAACCTGTTCAGCGGATTGCCTCTTTCTCACCCGCAGCAACGCGTATCCTTGTCGACCTAGGTTGCGCCGAGCAGGTCGTTTCTGCCACACGCTGGTGCGAGCTTCCCCAAGGACATCCAGCAACGCGCACGTGCGATGCCTTTGAACCGGACCTAGAAGCTCTCCTTAAGTCAGGCGCAACTTTGGCCATCCTGCCACATCTCGCAAATCCTCTACTTGCGAATCGCATTCGTTCTGCAGGCATTCACACCGTCATCCTTAGCGAAGAGTCCCCAGAATCCCCGGCCGAAGATATTCGTATCCTCGGCGAAACCACGGGACGGCTCAGTGAATGCAAAAAATTGTTAGCAAAACGTGGTGTACTCAAAAAAGAGCCATGTGGAAAACGTGTGTTGATTATTTGGGACGGTGTCTGCGCCGGCCCGCTTTCGTACCTCTCTTGGACTATCCGGGCAGCTGGCGCTGAACCTGCGCCCCTCCAAGGATCATGGCCAGCGTGGGACATCGAAGATGTCGTCCGAAGCAAACCGGATACCGTCATTTTTCTGCAAACCGACGGCCCTGTAAAAGCAGAGACTGATAAAATAAATCTCGAAAAGTGGCGCAGCTTACCGGGTTTAAAATCAACGCCGGCGGCACAAACTGGCACAATCTTTCACTTAAAGCCTAATTCTGATTGGTTGCCGGCATCTGGACAACCAGAAGTGGTCAAAATCATCGCTGGGCTTATCGGGAATTAACGAGTGCCTAGTTGACCTGTCCGCATAATAGCATAGGGTTAAAAGGAACACCTACTACGATGCGCTCCCTCACTACATTCTTCGGGTCTGCTCTTTGCGCTTTCGCGCTCTTAGCTGCCCCCGTTCAAGCTAAAGATAAGTCCGCAGGAGCACCTCCGGCAGCTGCCTGCAAGTGCACCGCTGACACTTGCAAATGCGAGAAAAAGGGTAAATGCAAATGCCCTGAAGCTTCCTGCACCTGCGAAAAATGCAAAGCACTTAGATCGGAAAGCACACGTCTGAACTCCAGTCACTCTCGCGCA
>CAIYUD010000179.1 GCA_903929325.1 uncultured Opitutia bacterium
CACCAGTCTCGCGGGGCGGCTGCGGGGTGTCAATTTCTGTATTGGGCGACCCCGGTCGCTGGATTGGATAGACGCCGGAAACCGGATTATTATCGCCCAAACGTTTAATAAATGAATGGGGAAGCGAACATGGACAAAAAGAAGGTAGTGACGGTAATCGGACTATTGGCTTTCGGTGGCTGGTATGCGGCTACGCCCTATATTGCCGCGAAGGCCATGCGCGACGCCGCCGAGGCGCGTGATGCTTCTGCGCTGGCGTCGCATGTGGATTTCCCGGCGTTTCGCGAAAGCGTTAAAGAGGCAATAAATGACCAAGTGGCGCGGGAGATGGCAAAAAGCGAAGGCGGTGGAATGGGGGCCTTTGCAGGGGTGCTGGTTGCTGCCTTTACTGAGAAACTGGTCGACGTAATGGTGACGCCTCGCGGTCTGGAGAACCTGATGTCCGGCACGAAGCCTGGTGAAAAAGCCGAGAGCGACACAAACCAGGACCGACCGAAACCAGACGTGTCGATGAACTACGTTAGTTTTGACGAATTCGTTGTGTCAGTGCAGCAGAAGGGTGCCGACGCCAAGCCGCTGGTTTTGATTTTGCGGCGCCACGGTTTTGCGGACTGGAAGCTTTCGGGACTGAAGTTGCCGGAATAGGAACAGGGCGGCGGGGCCTGAAAGTACGCGTTGCCGCCGCTGGCACTTCTTATGCGAGACCTTTACTAATAAGGCGACCAATCAGGAAAAAGAAGCCGGAGGATGTTGATTGCGGCCGTATTGTCCTCGTCAAACAGGTCGGTGCTCAAATATTCGTCAAGGCATGAAACTACAAGACCGAAAAATTCCAAATGGTCGTCTTCGCAAAACGCTTCAATTTGTGCGTCGCTGCTATCCAGAGCCTCACACTTCGCAATTACCACTGCTTCATTATATTTGGGGCTAACACCTATAGTGAGCAGTTCATTCCTCTTGGCGTTATATACCCCGAATAGGGGCGAGATGTAGCTGTGATTCCACTTATTGGGGTCAATTCCAAGGGCGCTCTCCAGATATCGCTTCACCGGTTTCTTGAATGGGTCCGTGAAGAAATAAAGATGATTCAAGAAAGCATCACCGTGTGACTTCTTCAGGCTGGCGATATTCCCTCTTTGCTGCCGAATGCATTCCTTGTTCTGGTAGGGGTTAAGCAGCCACTTTGCCTTACAGAGTTCGGCCAGTTCGGCTGCATGGTCGAGTTTACCCGCAGTCTTGGTATTTTCTGTCGGCTCCGCCCCGGAGGTCTTTTGTACGGACTGTTTCAAAGCGCCGGTGCTTTCGAATTCTTGGGCCGTGGCCTTGAAAAAAGCGGTGGCTAGCGCCGCCGTGACAAAGCAATGGACTGTCGTATGTGCTGGGTCCCCTTGCCGAGTTCGAGTGATTTGGACGTTGGCGCCGGTCCTAGTCAGTTCCAGTTCCATTGAACTGCCATCCGCTGTAGTGCCGGGTATCAGAAATCTAAGTGCTTTCATTTTTTCTTGCCCTTCTTGCTCCCGGAGATATCGCGCTCGTCCAAGCGGCCACTCACCGTGAAGGAGTCGATTTTCTCGAACACATCAACGAAAACCTCCAGCGATGCCTTCGGTAGCTGACTCGCGGACACTGAGAAGTTGGCACTAGAAAAAGACAGCGGTCCGCCTGGCGCAAAACTCGTGAAGATTCGTTTCCGTGTAAAAGATGACTCCTCGGTGGTTCCTTGCTCCAGTTGCAAGGTCGGCCGTATACCGACCAAACCACAGAAATCCGGAGCTGCGGTTACCGATGCGGCGAAATGAAATGGAACGGCGCTGTCTTCGAAACTGAATTCCACGCTTCGTTTTCTCCCAACCAACAGACTGGCCGACGTGATGACACGGTCCATGTCATCGCGTCGGCTATTGCCCGACAAGCTGAAATGCTCATACGTTTCCAGCGACGTTAGGTTTTGTTGGCGTTTGCAGGCCACCGATAACGGCACGGAACAAAAGCGGAGCGCCCTATGCGAAAAGAACTCGCCACGAATTTCATATCGGGGCTGACCTGGCTTGGCGAGCTCCAAAAGGGCATCGTCGCTCAACTCGATGACAAACGAAAATTCACTGCCTGGCGGATGCACGCATTGCTGGAGGCCGAGAATTAGTTCGTGAGGCGTGGGCGAATAGCGCCAGTTGCCTAGCAGAACGCCTTCCTCGTTTCGCACCGACACCGTGGCATTGCGCGCTGCAATAATCCTAGTTGTGTCGTTTCGTGCCGTCAGCGCCAACGTTCCAGGTGCATTCTTGCTGGCTGATGCGGGCGCGGCCTGAAGCTTTGTGGCTAGGACTCGGATCATGGCTATCGCTCCAGAGGCTTGGCTAAGCGGTGCACTATTCGCGTAGTGCAAGTGCAAGACACCCGCCCTAGCGCCTGCCACAATTCAAGCGGCCACTCGAAATAAAATTCCTTGTTGATGTCATCCTCGACGATATAGGTGCCGTCCATGAAAGTTCGTGTTTCGCCAGAGGAAAGTAATCTCAAGTCTTCATTATCTGAATAGAATCCGTCTCTTCTATTGGATAAACTCACTTTAGTCCCTACCACCATTTCCGTGGCCGACGGGTTATGTACTTCAATGGACCACCTCACCGGAAGTTGGCAGTCGTCGTTGACCGCCGCCATCCGGAGAAGTGGCGGCTTGACAATAGCTTCGGCGATGGAGAGGTCTCGCCTATGAAGGACTAATTGGGAGTCCTCCTGGAGCGTGGCCTTGAATAGGCGCTGCTTCTGTGGCCGGACGACATCGGAATGAACTGGCCCGTAGTACGCGGCAAGGAGTTCCAGTCGTAGCTCGGGTTTATCTGGGTCTTCAAGAAGATCAACATCAAACTCGATGGAAAATTCCAACTTGGAAGCGGCGGGAACGGCTTTAAAGTATTTCGGGAACACTTCATTGCATTCAGAATCGGAGTCCAACCCGGACTGACGGTTCTTAAGGCCAATCATTGTTCCTTCGGTGGTCAGCACTGCGCACCGGAGTGCAACCTGCCTTGTTTCCGCGGTTGTGTTTCGAACCCATCCCGAAAGCTTCGCTACTCCAAACGCATGTTGCGGGGTAGGGGCACAAATATGCGCCTCGACTATCGTCAATTCGACGCCGTCGGCTACGCTGGTCGCGGTGATTGGCGCCGGATTGGTCGCTACAGTGGATTCGCCGCCCTGCTTTTGTGTTGCTGCGGGGCTGGTTTGCTCCAAAAACACGCCGGTTCGGTTGAGCAGAAGCTCGGTCAAGAGTCCGTTTCCACTTGGGGCCGGCCAAGCCGCAAAAAGCCCAACCGACGGCGCCAACTCTGAGGACGACTCTCTTTCGCCGCTTTTCCTAAGTTTGCCAGCGCTATCTACGTACGACAAAACGTAGTCGTTGTCACTCGAAATATTTTTCTCGAGGTCTTTAACGGCCTGATAAAACGAATCGAGCGTCCCGACCACTCTGGTTCCCTCGGGAAGACATAGCCATTCATCAAAATGTCCGTATGCCTCGCTAAGTCTTTCCAAGCCGCACTCACGCTTGAACGTCTCGATTGCGGAATCGTATTCATCTTCGCGTTCAGACAGTTCCTCGTGATCATCCGTAGCTATTTCGAATAGCGGATAAATCTCGACATTGACATTGAAAGCTGCACCCAGCGATTCGTCGCCAGTTCGTTTGAAGCTCTGGAACTTCGAGTCGGTTGAGAGCATAAAGGCGCTGGTGGGATTTATTTTGGGGAGCTTCGCCCCACGCCCGATGACAATAACTTTGTCGTCCAACTTGCCAAGTTGGCGTGTTTTATACCCCGTTAGCCAAGGCATTTGGCTGGTAGACGCCCCTTCGAGAAAGACGACGATAAACGTATTTTCTTTCATCGCATGCCTCCGGCCGGCAGTCCGGTGCTTCAATTGCACTATCTTGGAATATATCCTTCTATTTATCCGCTGTCTCTGGAAGGAGCGAAACTTAAAGCTTTTTTATTACCACCACTCTATCCAGCAGTGCTGCCGTCAGCGCGCTGCCTAAGGCCTCGGCCTCTTCGGCGTCTAGTTCCCGCGCCTTGCGTATATCCAGTAATACGCTGCACCAGTCTGTCAATTTCAGGCGGAGCACTTCGTCTGTCTCTACCGCCGAGGCTTTCACGCCTAAAGCGTCAAACGAGCGCGTTAGTTCCATGCGTCTTCTGCTACCCGAAAGGCTGCTGAAGGCGAAAGCGGCGCTGCTCCCGAATTTGTGATCCGGACGAGAAGATTTCAATTCGCCGGACGGAGCATTCATGGCCAGATACTTCTGGGCAGTATTTAGATATCTTTCGGGGCTCGCTGTCTCTATCCGCTCTGGTGTATCTAGCCCCAAGGTCGCGAATACTATTCTTCTATTCTTGTTGAATTCTTCGCCTATCTTGGTTAACGACCAGCCGTCTTTTCTAAGGAAACGTGCCGCTACCAGTTCGCGTAAATGCTGGGTGGAATAGAGCACTTCCTTGCCGCGTCTATCCGTTGAAGGGCTGAGAATGCCTCTTTGGGCGTAGTCGCGTATTAAACGGACGTTCAGGTCCGCGCCGTCATCGCGTCCTAAAAGGTTTAGCCATCTTTGGGCTTTTTGGCAGAGGTCGTCTATGGACCCGGCCCAGTCATCGAACTCGGTAAAATGAAGCATGATCGTGGCCCTCGTGTGGCGTCCCCTGAGATTCTACGGCAACCGCCGTAGAACCCCGAGGTGACCGCGTTGGTCATTCTTCGTCGCCGAAGCTGCGCCCCTGCTCGGATTTCCGCCGCAGATACGAAGGGGAGGAGGCTTCTGCCGCTGCGCTGTAGCCGCGGATATCTTCCTGGGATGCCGAAAGCCGGCTGCGCATCTTGCGGCTGCTGTAGAACGCTTCCTTGCTGGTGCGGTGGCGGTCGCGGCTATTGGCCAGCAGTTGCAGACGGGAAATAGAGGCCATCAGCCAAGGGTTGTTTTCGGCCTCGGTCATTGCCAACGCAATCACCGCGTCCACGGTACCCCAGTCGCCGCCCTCGGCCGCTTCGCGAACACGGTCCTGCAGTTCCGCCACCCGCACTTCGTCCATGCGGCTGGTGGTGAGCGGGTCCGGCAGCAATGCGAAGTACGCCACCCCGGGGAGCGCTTCCAACTCCAGTTTCGCGGTCTCTACCGGGAGTGCCGCGCCTTGCAGGTCGTCGCAGGACACGCGCACCTCCAGGCACCGCAGCGCCCCCCCCTCGAGGGCCGGCACCATGCGCGCCGGCACTTCAAGGTCCACCAGCGCCCATGCCTCGCCACCGTAGGCAAGGTCCGGCAAGCGGTAGCTTTGGGTGGCTTTGTCGTACGCGTAGCCGTTGCGCACCTTGGCTTTCACGCCCGGGGGCACCACCATCTGCAGCGTCACCTTGCGACCGTAAAGCGCCCGGAGCAAGTCGAACTCTTCGCGGAACGGGTCGGCCAGGTCGGCGGCGGTCTTGCCGTAGTAGCTGGAGCCCAGCCCCGCCGCGGCCATTTCAACCATCAGCTTTTCGTTGAACCGCGACCCAAGCCCGTAAGTACTGGTCGTCACCCCGGCGGACGCAAGC
>CAIYUD010000180.1 GCA_903929325.1 uncultured Opitutia bacterium
GGCACCATTGATTCACGTCTAACTTTTCAAAACGTATATCTTTAAGCGGTGTACTCCCATCGTCATACTCGCGTTGCTGAATGGTCGCAGGATCGAGCTGCACGAACATGGCCATATCTTGCTCCTGCCATTCGTATTGAGCTTTGGTCGGGCGTGCTAGCTGTGCCGCTGCGGGATCCGCAACGGCGCTGTCCCAAGCTGATTCCGCAATTATCTCACACGGTGCGCTCAATAGAGAGAGCAAGAGCAGTAGCTTCATCTATGCTTTAATCACTTAATTTGTTGGTCGAGCCAAGGGGCAACCTTCTCAGCCCAAGCTTCGCCATGAACTTTAAGGCCGACTTTGCTGAAGTGGATACCTTTGCCTCCGTGGTCACGTAGTTCGCCAAGCATCGCGTCGGTATCGGGTCCCTCGAGCGCGATACGCTTATCCCAAAGTTCCTTTTGGCCTTGCGTGACGGGTGCTTCGAGCGGCTTGCCTGGACGATAGGATGCCTTGGCAACAAACCATGTGAAGTTGCGTCCAGACTGCTGGCGCATCTCGCGAATGATTGTGCCAAGGCCATTCGCATAGGCTACGCCTTTCATGTCTGCATCACTCTCGCCCTGGTGCCAGAGCAGGGCGCGGAAACTAGGGTAACCTGGCACGGCCGATGCTTCGAGTTCCTTGATTCGACCAAGCGTCCAATTAAAAAGTTCACTGCCAGATTTCCATTGATTAATAGAAGTGCCGCCATGACCGGTGACGACGACACCAATGGGCACGTGGTAGCGCGCAGTCATCGCATCGCCGAAAGCTGGCCAGAAGCTACCACCTTGGCTTTTGTCATGTGTGCCGAGTTGTGGGTCATTGGCGATACGCCAAGTCTTACCGTCGAAGCTTGAGACGAGTCCTGACTTTGTCTCAATGCGTCCATCGGTCGGTAGATTCGATCCACCGCCACCGCAGTTCGTTGAGTTGGATTGTCCAGCGCCGACAAAGACTTCACCCACGCCAAACTGTGCGACCTTAGTGGTGGCCACTTCGTTGTTGGACTTCATCGCACGAAACTCAGCGGAGTACCAACCACCCGCTGGCAAGGTGAGTGTTGTAGAAAAACCGTTCTCTGTTGCCCGATACTTGGCGTCGACCCAATCGCCTTTGAGTGGTTTTCCATCGAGGTCATTGCCAGAGACGCGCACCTGCACGCTGTCGCAAGGTACCGTCACCGTACCAGAAACTCGCACGGGACCTTCGCTGCGCTTGTTGCGCTGGAAGACCTGGAGTTCTTTCGGCAAGACGACGCTTAAGGTGGCTTTGACGTCGCCAGTGGTAGCAGGTGCAGCTATGCCAAGTGACGTCAGTAGAATGACGAGGGCAGCCGTTAAGTAGGTGCGCATAAGATTTTGGGGTATACTTCAGTCATCAAAAACAAGACCAAGTTCCAGCAACATTGCTATGCTTGAGACTAAGGACTAAAGCAGATGCATAGATGCGGCCGGGCAGGCAGAATGCATAGTTATTACTTTGGTCCTTAGACCTTAGTCTTTAGTCTGTTCAATCCACTGGCGGAGAGGGAGGGATTGGCTCCGCTGCGCTCCGGCCTGGGAGACTAAGGACGAATGACTAAAGACTAAAGCAGATGCATAGATGCGGAAGGGAAGGCAGAATGCATAGTCATGACTTTAGTCGTTAGACCTTAGTCTTTAGTCTCGTCAATCCACTGGCGGAGAGGGAGGGATTCGAACCCTCGGTACCTTGCGGTACACGGCATTTCCAATGCCGCGCGATCGACCACTCTGCCACCTCTCCATTCAGTCGGACTGAAGTGTCCAGCAAAGGGGGGAAGGGGGTTAAGTCAATGCCAAGAGGCACCGTCCCAGGCGTAATCCTACCTCACTTAGCCACTACCTTAGCCCAGCTGTCTTTGAGTGTTACCGTGCGGTTGAACACTGGCTTCCCCGGCGTGCTGTCTTTGGTGTCGGCGCAGAAATAGCCCACACGTTCGAATTGAACACGTGTGCCAGGTTTTGTCTGGAGCAGGGAAGGTTCGACCTTAGCCCGGGCCACTTTAAGCGAATTCGGGTTAAGGTGAGTGCGCCAGTCTTCGCCGTCGGCGAGTGAGTTGAGATCTTCGAGTGTGAAAAGTCGGTCGTAGAGGCGGACTTCGACGTCGCCGGCGTGCGCTTCGGAAATCCAATGAATCGTCCCTTTAACTTTACGTCCATCCGGTGGAGTTTCACCTCCACGTGTTGCAGGGTCATAAGTGCAACGCACTTCGAGGATATTGCCTTCGGCATCTTTGGTTACGCCGGTACATTTTACGAAGTAGGCCCAGCGCAAGCGCACCTCTTGTCCGGGTGTTAGACGGAAATACTTCTTCGCAGGAATTTCCATGAAGTCATCGCGCTCAATGAGCAGGTTGCGAGAGAAGGGAACTTTGCGTGAACCTGCTGCTGGGTCTTCGGGATTATTAATGGCTTCGAGCTCTTCAACTTGTCCTTCGGGATAGTTTTCGATGACGAGGCGAATAGGGTCGAGTACTGCCATGGCGCGTGGAACCGTCTTGTTTAAATCATCACGAATCGCGTGCTCGAGCAGTGCAACATCGGTCAATGAGTTGTGTTTGGTGACACCAATCGTTTCGCAGAACTTACGAATCGATGTTGGGGTCACGCCACGACGACGGAGGCCAGAGACCGTTGGCATCCGTGGGTCATCCCAGCCGCTAACGCGTTTTTCCTGTACGAGTTCGAGGAGGCGACGCTTGGACATCACCGTGTAAGTCAGATTAAGGCGCGCGAACTCGATCTGCCGTGGTTTGGCAGGTGTGTCTAACGTGCGTAATAGCCAGTCGTAGAATGGACGGTGAATTTCGAATTCGAGCGTACAGATCGAATGGGTAATACCTTCGTAAGCGTCTTCCAGCGGATGCGCGTAATCATACATCGGGTAGACGCACCAAGTGTCCCCTGTGTTATGGTGAGACGCTTTGCGTATCCGGTAGATGACTGGGTCGCGCATCAATAGATTGGGCGAAGCCATGTCGATTTTGGCGCGCAAAACGGCAGAACCTTCGTCGAGTTCGCCTTTTGTCATTTGCGCAAATAGCTTGAGGTTTTCGGCAACGCTGCGATCACGACTTGGACTTGGCTTTCCGGGGTTCACGAGGTCGCCGCGGTATTCGCGCATCTGCTCGAGTGTCAGGTGACAGACATAGGCTTTGCCCATCTCAATCAGACGAATGGCATCCGCATGCATGCGGGCGAAATAATCCGATGCTTGGTAATAATGTGTACCCCAATCAAACCCTAACCATTTCACGTCCTCTTGAATGGAGTCGACATACTCAACTTCTTCTTTGGTTGGATTCGTGTCATCCATCCGCAAGTGA
>CAIYUD010000181.1 GCA_903929325.1 uncultured Opitutia bacterium
CGCATACTTAACTAACCCTTAGGTATCCATTAAGTTTCATCAGGGCGCTGACTTATCCCTCCGCCGACTTTTCTTTATCTTTATCCTTTTGGTCGAGGTCGTCGAGCATCGCACGAATGCGTAGGCTTCTTTCGGCCGACTCATCGAGTACAAATTTAAAATCGGGAGTACGCTTAAGCGTGACCACCTTGCCGACGCCTGTACGAAGTTCACCGCGAATGCGTGCCAGCAGGCGGTTAGCTACCAGCTCATTCTCTTTGCCGCCAATGACTGCGTAACGGACGCGTGCTTGGGCAAGGTCAGGCGAGATGGTGACTTCGGTGATGGTAATGCGCGCAGATTCCTGTGGCCAGTGAGCTCGAAGCATCACAGAGATTTCGCGCTGTAATAATTCCGCGACCCTGGTCAGGCGATTGGACATTCCTCAGAGGGTCGGGCGAACTTCGAGAACCTCGAAGCACTCAAGCACATCACCGACGGCATAGGTGTCGTACCCAGAAATGCGTGCACCGCACTCAAATCCAGCTTTCACCTCGGATGCATCGTCCTTGAAGCGCTTCAATGTTTCCAGAGTGCCCGTGTGGATGACTTGTCCTTTACGAATCAAGCGTGCCTTAGCGGATCGGCGCAGGAGTCCTTCACTGACCATACAACCCGCAACCATTGCTTTACTAAGGTCAAAGACGGCACGGACTTCTGCGGAACCCAATTTGTTTTCGCGCAAGATAGGATCAAGGAGTTCGGTCATCGCTTCCTTCACCAACTCGATGAGCATATAAATGATATCGTGGGAGATAACCCGAATGCCCGCGCGCTTCAGCATCGGTTGCACGCCGGTGTCTGCTTTGGCGTCGAAGGCAATAATGGTTGCCTTGGATGCTTCTGCGAGAGCGACATCGCCTTGAGTGATGGCACCGACCGAACCGCCGACGATTTCTAAAGTAACTTTGTCATTGGGGATAGCCTCGAGGCATCCACGAAGGGCTTCGAGAGTTCCGTTGACGTCTGCTTTGAGGAGAACCCGGAGCACCTTGTCTTTATCGGTAGCTAGGGCGGCCATCAATTTTTCCAAGTCGCTCATGCCAGGCTTGCCGACAGAGACTGCCGGGGCGCGGGCGATGGCGTCTTCAGATGCCTTGCGTGCAGCCAGACCTGCTTCTTCAGCAATGTCGCGAGCCTCGCGGTCATTCTTGACGCAGCGGAAGTGAGCACCAGGGGTGGGAACATCTTCCCAGCCAAGAACGAGGGCAGGGCAACCAGGCCCGACGGATTGAAGGCGTTGGCCGCGCTCGTCCATAAGGGCGCGAACTTTACACCAAGTTTCGCCACAGACAAAGGCGTCGCCAGGTTTCAGGGTGCCTTTTTGGACAATGATTGTCGCTGTCGGTCCACGGCCTGTTTCTTTTTGGGACTCAATGATTACTCCTTGTGCTGGGCAGTTCGGATTGGTTTTGAGCTCAAGGACGTCGGATTGAAGTAAAATAGACTCAATGAGATTATCCATGCCGTCGCCTTTGAGCGCTGAGACGGGAACGGCAATTGTTTCGCCACCCCAATCTTCAGGGGTGATGCCGCGTTGTTGCATTTGTTGCTTCACGCGGTCGACGTTTGCACCTTTCGCATCGGTCTTATTGATCGCAGTAACGATGGCCCGAGCGTGCTTTTGGGCAAACTTCAGCGCTTCATCCGTCTGCGGCATAAACCCGTCATCTGCAGCGACCACGAGGACGGCTACGTCTGTTACGCTGGCACCACGTTCGCGCATTTTTGCGAAAGCTGCGTGACCTGGGGTATCAAGGAAAGTGACCGTGCGACCTTTGTACTCAGGATTTTCACCTGCATAAGTCACCGAATAGGCGCCGATGCGTTGCGTGATTCCACCTGCTTCGCCCGCAGCAACATTTGCTTTACGGAAAAAGTCGAGCAGGGTGGTTTTGCCATGGTCGACGTGGCCGAGTACGCAGACGACAGGGGGACGAGTTTGCTGTAAAGCGGGATCATCTTCGTTGGGCTTAACCTCAACTTTCTTCGTTGGCTGGACGCCTTCGCCGCGGTGGCGAATCTCCAGTTTAAATCCGTGCCGTTCAGCGACTAATTGTGCATCGACTTCGTCGATGACTGTATTGACAGCGACAACTTTGCCGAGAGCCATGAGGTCGCTGACGACCTGGAATGGCTTCATGTTTAGTGAGATTGCGAAATCGCGAACGACGATTGGCGGGCGAACGGTTACCGTGCCTTTGCTGCCAGGTGTTGGTGCTTCATTGCCCGCACCCTGAGGGCGCGAAACAACAGGTGCTCCGGTTGGACGAATAACTGGAGGGGGAAGGGGTGCGCTCGGGCGACTGGGTGCCACGGGCGGCTTCACTGTCATTGGTGGCAGATCTCCGCGCTGAGGCGTCGGCACGGAGTGAGCTGCCGGCCGTGGTGCTTGCGTCGGCGGAATCGCCCTAGGTTGAATCGGTAAAGGCGGGCGGACGGAGGGTGTTGGCGTAGCTGTCGGCGTCTTTGCGGGCGCTTCGACCGGCTTCACGGCTTCGGGTTCAGGCTTTGCCTTTTCAGGAAGGCGCGGCGCGATGAACGCCATCAAGTCGCCTTTATAAGTTTTGCCAC
>CAIYUD010000182.1 GCA_903929325.1 uncultured Opitutia bacterium
CGATGGTGGCACGGCGAGAGCCTTTCATTAAGGTAACTTCAACCGAACAGTTTTCTTTGCGCTGAATCTCTACGTCGATGCGAACCTTGGCTTCGGTTGTGCCCGTGCGCACCAGCGGCTCAATTTCGGTTGTTCGAAACGATCGCAACGTCGTGACAAGTCCAGCGGCCTCAATCAGGTTTGTTTTCCCTTGTCCGTTTTGGCCGACAAGAAAGACGCGCGGTGCATTCGTATCGACATCGGCGAACGCGAGGTTGCGGAAGTCCGCTGTCCTAACGCGTGTTATACGCATGCACTTATTTGGGAATAACCAAGATCATCCCAATCTTCAGGCTGGGATTAGGACCTAAACCGAGTTTATCCGTGTTCGCCTTTTGGATATCAGTCGTACGTGAGGTTACCCCGTACATTTTCCGTGAGATTGAATAGAGGTTATCGCCTTGTACGACCGTGTAGCTACGTGCGCCCGCAGGGAGAATGACGGGTGCAGTTGGAACGACTGTCGGCGTATTGGTAAATCCACCAAAGTTACTTCCTGTTGCGGGAGAGTTTTCCGTACTGCGGTTCTTGCGGTAGAGATCTTCTAGTTCGCGTTTCAGTCGGCTGTTTTCAGTTTGGAGCTGGCTGATACGTTGCGCGGAATCTACAGAAATAGAAGTGCCATCAGGTTCATAGGGCTGACCAGGTATTTGCTGAAGGTAAGCTTTGGTTGCGGTCTGGATAAGCTGCGCAACTGCTGCTGTTCGGTCGGGTTTATTTTTTAAACGGATACTTTGCTTGAAATGGTAGATGGCAGGAAGCGGATCCTTGAGTTCTAGGTACAGTCGGCCAGCTTCGAGGTGTGCCTCGGGTGATTCCGCGCGTGCATCGATGACTTTAAGGTAACATTCCAAGGCGCGACGGGGATCGCCTTGTTGTTGATAGGTCATGGCCTGACGGAAATTATTGTTTTCCGTTTCAGGTCCTTCGCTCTTTGCGGAAGAGTTATCGCAACCTGAAATTAGAAGAAGGGAGAGGGCGAGGAGGACGCGCACGGCTGTTGGACATTCCCAGTGAGGGGCCTTTCCTTCAATCTCAAAGCGTGCCATCGAGACGGCGACGACGCAGCTCGCGCCACTGAGGGTTCATTCCAGTCAGGCCCACATCCATGGCAAACCCGAGTGCATCGGTCTTACCGTCAAACCTGAAGCCCGTCCTTAGGGCACTGGCCGGGACCACGCGTCGGCTCGAAAGTAAGGTCTCTTCAGCCATTTGGCCGTAGACAGCACGCAATACCCACGCAGGGGCAGGCATGATGGTAGGTCGTCGCATCACCTGGCCTAGGGTGGCCGTAAAATCAAGGTTACGGACGGGGTGGGGGTGGACGGCGTTGACAACCCCAGCCGGGCCGTTTTCCGACAAGCAGCGATGAACTAGTCGGCAGAGGTCTTCACGGCTGATCCAAGACATCCATTGTTTACCTGAACCGATTCGTCCGCCGAGTCCGAGGTTGAAGATAGGCTTCATCTTGGCGAGGGCGCCGCCTGAACCGATGACAACGCCGGTGCGCAGGATCACGGTGCGGGTGGCGGGGCTGAGCCGAGCGAGCGGGGCCTCCCAGTCGCGGCATACGCCGCCGAGGAAGGTGGAGTCGTCGAGAGGAGCTGTCTCATTAAGTTCTGCTTCCGCATGTGCGGCATAGCGGTTGATGCCCGACATCGAAACGATAACGCGCGGGATGATTCCTGCGCGGTTGAGCGTATCGATGAGAAGGTTGGTTGTGCCGACGCGGCTGGTATGGATTTCTTCGCGCGCCTTGGCGGTCCAGCGCACGGCAATGGGCGATCCGGCAAGATTGATGATGGCGTCAGCACCGCGAAGCGTCTCGACGTCCATCCATCCGCTGGCGACGTCGTACCCGCCAGGTCCACGCGTACGCGAATGCAGAAGGGTGACCGACTTAGGGCCTAGGAAATCGCAGATCGATTGTCCGACGAATCCGCTACCGCCAAGAATAACGATTTTAGCATCCGGTTTCATGCCTTGCATGTTACGCAAAGAATCCATGGTCGCCCTGTACCAATTTCGCGACCGAAACGTTGGACAGTGTGGCCCGCTTCTTCGCAGGAAACTCCAAATGCATCGACGGTTTCAGATTCAACTTCTCCGCCAGGGTGTCCGGTATAAACTACGCAAATAACACGTCCACCCGACCGTAAAGCTCCGAGGGCTCCATGCAGTGCTTGGCCAGTTGTCAGCGGTTTAGTTGTCAGCGAATGATCAGATCCAGGTAGGTAACCCAGATTGAAGAGCACACAGTCTACTTTTCCGCGATAGTCTGCGGGAATAAGACTGGCGATTTTTGCATGGTCAGCGACGCGTAGGTCGCAACTGCGATGCAGGTCTTCTGCCACAACTTTTGTTTGCGTGGTAGCAATAGCGAGCGGTTGGATGTCGATAGAAAGTACATGTCCAGTTGCACCAACGCGTCGGGCAAGAAAGAGAGTATCTTGGCCGTTACCAGCAGTTGCATCGACGGCATAGCCTCCTGCCACCAGGACTTCGGACGCTAATTGATGTGCGAGACCCGTAAGTCGCACTTTACGGGAGCCAAGGGTATTTACCAAAGTTGGGTGGGCGTTTCTCGACATAAGCACGGTGTCCTTCTTCGCCTTGTTCGGTTAGGTAGTAGAGGAGGGTGGCGTTACCCGCGAGCTCTTGAATCCCTGCTTGTCCGTCGAGTTCTGCATTAAAGGCAGATTTGAGACAGCGGATAGCGAGTGGGCTTTGCGCTGTGACTTCGCGTGCCCAGCTAACACCTTCGTCGTCAAGTTTATCAACCGGAACCACGGCATTCACTAAACCCATCTCAAGTGCCTGTGTGGCATTGTATTGTCGGCAAAGGTACCAAATTTCACGGGCCTTTTTCTGTCCAACGATACGAGCAAGGTAGGCAGCGCCAAAACCACCATCGAAACTCCCGACGCGCGGACCTGTTTGTCCGAAGACTGCATTTTCAGCAGCAATGGTTAAGTCGCAGACAACGTGAAGTACATGGCCTCCGCCGATGGCAAAGCCAGAGACGAGTGCGATGACCACTTTGGGCATCGAGCGAATCAGTTTTTGAAGATCGAGAACATTTAAGCGAGGCACGCCATCTTTACCAATATAGCCGCCAGCTTGTTCGCCACGTATCTTCTGATCGCCCCCTGAGCAAAATGCATGTTTACCATCGGTCTGTGGATTTGCACCGCGTAGGAGTACGACCGCAATCGAGGTATCCTCGCGTGCGTCGTTAAAAGCTTTAATCATTTCAGCGATGGTATCGGGCGTGAATGCGTTCCGACGGTCGGGCCGGTTAATGGTCACACGGGCAATACCCTCGGCCTTCTCGTAAATGATATCCGAGAAGGTCCCCTGGGCTTTCCAAGCGGGTTGAGTCATGGGCTTAAGTTGAAGGGGATTTCTAGAGAAAGCGAGTATGAGAGGGGTCTCGCTTGAAAAAGCCGTAAGGCTCACTCAGCATACGGGTCTCATGCCTGCCTTGACTCCCGAACAACGCCAAAAGGTTACCCGCTGGGTTGCGGATGGAGCGTCACTTTCCGAAGTGCAGCAACGCCTTCAATCGGAGCTTAACCTTTCGATGACGTATATGGACGTCCGTTTTCTGGTGGATGATTTAGACCTTACCTTGGTGGAAAAGATTGAACCGAAGGTAGAAGCGCCGGCCGCAGGTTCGGAGGCAATAGCTCCTGCCACAGAAGCAGTAGCAAGTTCTGCAGGAAAAGTCTCGGTATCCGTCGATTCAATTGCGCACCCTGGATACTCGGTCACCGGTCAAGTAACCTTCTCGGATGGTCAGACGGCGAAATGGTTTGTCGATATGGAAGGTCGCCCCGGTCTCCAGGCAACAACCCCAGGGTATCGTCCAACCCCCGCCGACATCCAAGAATTCCAAGTCTTACTCGACGCGGAGTTTCGTAAGTTGGGGTACTGAGTCCCTTCAGCGGGCTAGCACCTCGACTTTGTCGACGACGCCCTTCAGGTAGGGTTTGAGACCGTCCTCCGTCAATGTCGACACGCCCGACCTGTCCGACTTGAGATGCGCGTCGAGGAACAGCAGGATGGCGGCTCGGGTGATAGGCTGCACATCCTCGCGGCTTGAGGAGGTCTGTGCCTTGCGACTGGATCCGGATGAGTCGGTGAAATCCAAGTGCTTGGCGTTGGCGAGCCAGACAAAGCGATGATCCCCCTTGGGCCAGAGCGCGAATCCTTCGCGGCGGTTCTCAGCTGGCGAACCGTTTTGCTGGCGGTCCTGCGTCCCGCTGATGCCGAGCATCGGCACCCTGAGCGAGGCGAAGCTCTCGCCAAGGAAGAAGGGCTCGCCGACGCCCTGCGGAGACAGCGATACTCCGCAACGTACGCGCCGGTCTGACAAATCCGGACCGAGCCCCTTGCCGGGGGCGACGGTCGGTCTCAGCCAGTCGAGCGCGGGACGCATCCCGCAGGTGACCATGGCGGTGTAGGCGCCGAAGGAGTGGCCAATGATGCCGATACGGCTCAGGTCGATTCGCCCCTGCAATCTGCCCTCGGCCTCGTTCTGTTTCGTCGCCCAGTCGATGACGAAGCTGATATCCTTCGGCCGGGTCAGCACCTCGTCGGCGTCATGGATCATGGCGTCGATGTTTTGCATAAGTCGAATACCTTGTGTCAGGCGTTCCCGGTTGCTGCCCACATGCTCGAGGCACATCACGACATAACCATGGGAGGCAAGGTGCTGGGCCTGTGCGAAATGGGTGTCCCAGTCGCCGCCGGCACCATGCGAGAAGATGATCAGAGGCATGGCGCTTGCGCCGGCAGGGAGGTGGACCTTAACGGGCACAAGGCGTCCCGAGCCGATGTCGGTTTTCGCTGCGCGACGAGGGAGGAGGCGAGGGCGTTCCGAGGCCTCTGCAGCCGACGGCCTTGAGGCGTCCCTTAAGGTTGCGAACTCGATTGTCTCGACAGCAAGCGGTCCGCACATCGATGCATCGGCCGCTCGCAGTTCGGCTGAAAGAAAGGATAGGATTGCGATGATGGAGGCGAGACGGCGCATCATCGGTTTAAACCCCGTTCCACGCTGATAGTTACGATCTGCGCCTAGCGGCGTGACCCCAGGATCATCTCTGCCAGCGCTAAATCCGCAGGGCGTGTGAGTTTGAGATTCGCATCGAGATTCTCAACCAGCGCCACATTTTGTCCAAGTATCGAGACGGCGGAAGAATCATCCGTCACCTTACGGTGTGATTCCTTCACCTTACGGTAGGCTTCGAGTACGAGTGCGGTTCTAAAAACTTGGGGTGTCTCTGCGCTCCAAACTAAATGTCGATCCGGTGAACTATCCACTGCTGCTTCGCCTGCTCGGGCAATTTTAACAGTATCCGCTGAACGACTGGCGAGAATCGCTGCACCCACTTCCAGTGCTTTAGCGCGTACTTTTAGGATGGCCTCAGTTGTTACTAAAGGTCGGGCAGCATCGTGGATGTGAACGAGTCCTTTATGTTCCGCACATGTTTCCAGTGCGGCTAAAACCGAATCTTGTCTTTCTGCACCGCCTTTAACCCAGCTATCCACCTTAATTTCGCTGCAGTATTTAGTGACAAGCTCTTGCAGAAATTTCAGCTGTTCGTCGTCGCGGTAGGTTAGAATAATTCGGCCGATGTGACCGGTCGCAGCGAACGCTCGCAGGCTATGCACAAATACTGGAAGACCGCTCAGTTGCGCCGTTGTTTTATCGGCCACGACACCCTGCATTCGGCGAGCCGAACCTGCTGCCAGTAAGATGAGGATGTCGGAAGGTGATGCCATTACGCAGATTCGCCAATCTCGCGCTGGATGGCTCGTACAGCAGCGATGGGGTCCTTGGCTTTGAGAATGGGACGTCCAACGACGATCGCAGAGGCACCTGCGTGCGCGGCCTCAGCAGGCGTCATCACGCGACTTTGGTCATCACCGGCGGCATCGGCTGGACGAATACCGGGTGTTACGAGCATGGGTGAAGCACCGAGCTCAGAGCGAAGCATTGCAAGTTCGAGTGGCGAGCAGACAAGGCCACGTAGTCCGCTGTCGATCGCCATGCGTGCGAGTAGGCGAACTTGCTCGGCGGGCGCGCGACCAACTCCGACGGCACTGAGTTGAGCGTCGTCCATCGATGTCAGTACAGTGACACCGAGCAGTGTGCAGTCGGGTAAATGTTTCGACGCTGCTTCGGCAGCGCGGGCGAGCATGGCAGGTCCGCCTGATGCATGCAGTGTGAGCAGTGAGCAGGGACGTCCGCGCAAACTTCCGATAGCCGAAGCGACCGTGTTCGGGATGTCGTGTAATTTGAGATCGAGGAATACTTTGAAGCCGAGGTCGTGGAAAGTATCGACGATACCAGGGCCGTGACGTGTAAATTGCTGCAGGCCAAGTTTGACCCAGCGGAGTTGACCTGCGAGAGGCTTGGCAAGGGCCACAGCTTCTTCCTGGGTGTCGACGTCCAGGGCGAGGATGAGGCTGCAGTTAGGGGAAGCCATAAGGGTATGCTTAAGCCTAAAACCCAAAGGCTAAAGACTAAAGGGTGGGGTATGATGTCTGGATGACATCGAGCCCATCTAAATTTCAGACCTTAGTTGAGAAGTTCAACGAAACAGACTACATGAGTAGTCGGTGTAAGGGTAATCAGAAACCTTTACGGATACTCAGGGCTGCTGCAGTGTCGAAGGCGTCACCCTCGGTTGAAGCGTGCAAGGTAAGGCTGATGACAGAGGACTCTGAGAGCTTGTGGTCGATATCGAGGCCTAGACGACCCCATGTACGCTTGGTGCGTACGTCTGGCATAGAGAAGTCGAGTACGCCGGTCGCGATATCGGTCCCAGTGAAGTCACCTTGCTTGCTAGTAAGCAGATGAGCGGCTTCGATCGTGAGGCTGAGATCAGTTGATTTTGCCAAGTTGATTGTGCTGGTGACTCCCAAGCGAGCGACCCAGTTCTCTTTGCTCTGGTCGCCGTAAGAAGCTGGAGCAACTCCACCCGTCTCGCTATAGCCGTTGATGGCTGAGTGGTCGTAAGTGAAAGAGGTAAACACACCGAAAGGCGCGGCCCCGATTTTGCCCAGCGCTTTGTCGTAACGTGCACGCAGGCTGTAAGCCTTGCCAGTAGTGTCACCCGTGCTGCCGTTACGTATGGTTGAGATATCGCTGCGGCTGACAAGCGCCGTGAGTGTGAGGTCTCCTGGACCAGCGGTGAAGCCGAGATCGGCGACGGCAAACATACCGTTGGTCTCACCGCTTCCGGTAGCATCGTAAGTTTGGTTCAAGTCAGAGTAACCAACAGCGATTCCAAATACAGCAGTGGTGCCGATACGGCACCCGTAACCGAATTCACCTGCGCTTTGTGTGGCATCGCGCTGGCGGGTAGCCTTGCCGAGGTCGCCCGTCGCCCAAGCAAACTCATTGCGACCAGGCAGGGCGAGACTCTTGATCGGACGGTGATGGGCGCCTTCCATTGTCTGGCTCGAGATAGCCATGGCGGAACGCAAGGTGTCGATAGGTCCAGCGATGGAGCCCATCCATTCGGTCGTGTCGATGGTTACGCCGTCGTAACTCATGAACGGGCGGCCGTCTTCATAATTGCCCATGTAGATACCGCGCTCGAGATCGACGCCAGTTAAGGTGTAAGATTCGACAGGTTGACCGCTCGAATCGAAGACATAGATTGGTTCTTCGCTGAAACCAGCAGCTTCGGTCCAAATCCACGTACTTGTGGAGCCATTCTCCGTACGTTTGAAGCCGCTGAGTGTATTGCCATCGTCTGACAGGCTTGTGGGTAAAACGGCGTCATTGGACGCATCAGGGTCACCCAGTTGGCGAAACCCTTTCTGCTCGCTCCAGATAAATGGCACTACGCCTGAGCGATCTTCGCCGACTGCATCGACCCTGCCAGCGATGACGGTGCCGTCTGGGGTAATGAGGCATGCGACGGTGTTATGTGTTTCGTCGAGTGGGTTGAGAACGGTGAGTTGGCCGTTAACGTCCCAGCGAGCCGCTTGCCAGCGCTCCGTAGAGGTCTTGCGAACTTGGCCAACAACCACATCGCCGTTGAAGCTGAGTTGGGTCGCCCACGAACTGTCATAACCGCGGTCTAATCCGTTCTCGAGCACCTCAAGCTGGTCGCGCGCATCGGCGCGGTATCGGAATGCGGAAGATTGGATAGGGTACGTGCCGATCACGGTTGTTCCGTCGCCAGATAAACCGTTGGGCAAAAGGCTCAACATAACCGTTGGACCGACCTGGCCTTCTTCGACGGGGTAAGGAACCAATGGCAGGGGATTGATCTTGCCGGTGTCAGTTGACCTCAACTGCCAGTTTTCCGTCGGTAAATCATTGCCAAGTATGATGTTTCCGTCAGCAGATTGATGCACCCTGAAGAAAGAGAGGAAAGGTAGGGCGATATCAAAAGGCTCTGGAAGGGGTGGGTCGATGATGACAATGGGTTTAACAATTGGATCGAGGGTAACACTGCCGTCCGCATCGAGTATATACTCGAGGATGTCACCCGAATCCGAGATATCCCGAATAGCGCCACCGGTCAGTAGCGTTGAGCCCGGGAACGATGAACTTCCTTCCGTGCTCAGGCTGCCTGAGCCTGTAAAAGTAAGGATTCCGGCGCCTGTGTAAGTGTAGCCAGAGCCTCCGATTAAAAGTGTACCACTTCCTTCGGCGTGTAGGGAAAGTGTTGTCGCTGCGAGCAACAAGCATCGTGAAATATGATTCATGATACTGTTTAGGTTATTAAATTCCTAAGGATATAAACATTATTCTGCTTATAATAGTACCTTTTTAATATAGTTACCGTGCGCAGATTTTGCGGAATATTTACCCTAGGCGAAACTTGACCACGACCTTGATGACGTCAATCGGGCCTACGACTTGTACCCCGGGCTGATGGGCATCGTCGGGCAAGAATACTGCGAAGAGGCCGGGCTTAAGTCGGATCATGCGCTCGGGCTTGGCGGGTGGTGCGTATTTCTCGACGTCTTTTTCTGATTGATAGGCGCGGGTAACGGTTAGTCCAGCGAGCGGCCCATGACCGCAGAGTTCCTCGCCAACGAGTACGACTTGGATGTCACCGAAGAGTCGGTGTGCCTCCCATTGCTTTTCAGCGTAAGGTGCCGTGCGGTAGCGGTTAACGCCACCGACAAGGTCGTCGCCGACGATCGGGTATTTCCCGTCGGCAATTGAAGCATCGAGCGACGTCAGCCACGCGAAGGCCTGTGGGAAGAGTGGATGCGCCGCGGCGTGCGCTTGCCAGTTATTGAGTTGATCAAGGATCACGGCGCAGATCCCTCGATGTCATCCTCCGCGAGGTCTACAGATTGCTCAGCACCGAGAAGTTGGAGGAGTACGGCAATACGCTTGGCGGGTGGGTGCAGGCGCAAGACTTCGCCCTCGGCACCGGCGAAGACTCCACGAACGATGCGTACCTTGTCGCCGACCATGAGTGTAGCTTGTTCGAGTGTGAGTACAGCTTCGGGACCAAGGGCGCGTAATTCGGTGATCACGCTACGATCGACTGCGACAGGTTTGCTGTCGCGACGAACTAGGTGAAGGACACCGCGGGTATGATTGACGGGCCCTGAAAGTTCATCCGGTGCAAAAGACGCAAAGAGGTATCCAGGAAAGAGTGGCTCAATCACCGTCTTCTTACCGTGCTCTGTTCGCTTGATACGTTTAACGCGCGGGAAAACAATTTCCACGCCTTCTATGGATTGGAGCTGTCCGGCGGCTACGGCTTCCTGACGAGGTTTGCACCTCACACAAAACCAGCCGTCAGATAATTCAGGCATGCTGTTTGAGTCGGTTAGCAGCAGGTAGCCAGCCAAGGGCGATGATACCTAACTGACTTAGAACAAAGTAAGCTAAATATCTAAAGCCAGCTTCGGTGAATCCGTAACTATGTAATCCAACCCCAAGCAGATTCGTCCCAAACCATGACCAGGCAGTAATGATATTTCCAAAGACGAGAAGTTGCATCAGGCCTTCACGGTCAACAAGTTTACCCCAGCGGGCGTGGAGGGTGACGGCACACCAAAGGACAATGAGCAGTGCGCCATTTTCCTTAGGATCCCAGCCCCAGAATCGACCCCAGCTTTGGTCAGCCCAAATTCCGCCGAGCATCGTGCCGATGAAACTGGCAATTGTTGCAAAAGCTAAAATCCCATAAGCCGCCCGAGCCAGTCGCTGCGCGGTTTCTTCGGTATACCGTGGATGCAAACGTCCAATGAGGTGGAATGTTGCGAGCATACCAGCGACGAACATCGCAGAGTAGCCAAGCGTCACAATCGTCACGTGGGTTGATAACCAGAAGTTTGAATCGAGTACGGCACGCACGCTTTCAAGGGCGTCCTCACCAGATAGGGCAAGGTTGTGGGCTAGAATGAGTGACCCAAATCCAGCTGCCGATGCGGCCGCAACACCCAAGCCGTTACGCCAAGTTTTCTCAAGTAAGAGACCGAGAAGAGCAGCGCCCCAGGCTACGAAGATAGTTGATCCATAGAGATTGGTCACTGGTGCGTAGCCGTGGATAAGCATACGGGCTAAGATTGCCGCGGTGTGTAAGGCGAAGACAGTCCAACCTGCGATGGCGCAATAATGACGAATCTTCGCGATGCCTGTTGCCCAGTGTACGAGGATAGCGAGCAGGATGAGTAGGTAGCTGACCAGTATCCAGTAGAAGGGTTGTAGTCGGGCGAAGTTAGATTCGGCACGGACCCGAGATGCTTCAGGTACAACCAGTAATGCGGCGAGTTCACTTAATGATGTTTGTGCGATTGTATCATTACCTGTCCTCCACGATTCTGCTAACCGCGCGTAATTCGGTACGATGGCAGGTTTATCCAACGACATCCCTTCGGTGACTTCGAGGAGCGCATCGCCAAGTTTTGACCATGTATGCTTGCCCGTACGAGGAACGATGCCGACGGTGCCTTGTTGAGAGATGTCGCGATAACGTTCGATGAGTTGCCGGATAATTTCTTGGAGTTGTGGGTCGAATCCACGTGAGGCGGGATCCTTCTTTCGCAAGGTTTCGATTTCTTGTGCTGCTTTCTGTAGTGAGTTTAACCACGCGAGGTATTCCTGTGATGGGGAGATTTCAGGCGGAAGATCGGGCGGAATGAAGGCAAGGCTAGTTGCTGCATATGCCCGTGCTGCAGCATCAAGGTTAAGCACGGCACGGTCAAAAGCATCACGCGTTGCCTGACTGCGCTCACTGGCGTTTTTCGAAGCTACGGAGATTGCCTCTACATGCGTGAGAACTTCATCCCAGCTATACCATTTGGTGTCACCATCAGGTCTGCCGAGTAATCCTTGGGCGCCGACATGATCGACCCTAAATACTTTAAGATGACGTGCGACCCATGGGCGGAAGCACGTCTCTGCTAACCATTCCGTAGCGGTCAGTTCGCCACCATTAAGTTGTAGGGGGCGCTGTTGAATCGAAACCAGAACAGATTCGGGCACGGTTGGACGTCGAGCTGCCACCAGGATCTTATCAGACTCTGTCCATAAACTCCGTGGTTTCCCGAAGATCACCCGATCGGTTTCATCCAGTGCGACTGTACGCCGACCGCGAATTTGCAGTAGTGTATTGGCGGCGAGAATATCAACGGGGATGACGCGTCCGTTCCATTGCACCGGTAATCTTCCGAGTTCTGATGAGAGTTCGCTGCGCAGGCTAGGGTTGGCTTGTCCAAAGGCAGCGGGTGTCGCTAAAAGCACACAGAGCAACGCCACAACGGAACTGCGCTCAGTTAGGAAACGTATGAGCCGTAAGATGAAGTGTAATAAAAGGCCCAATGACATAACC